>NZ_JBFAJR010000041.1:0-73841 GCF_040655295.1 Streptomyces sp. NPDC050448
CAACCAGGCAGCGACCGAACCAGTGAACCTGAAACCACGTCAACCCGCCCCGACCAGCTAGTCAACACCTCCCGCGCAACGGGGGAACCTCATCGAAGGACCACAGAGTGGTCAAAGCCGGCAGGCTGATCCGTCCCCGGCACAGGGCAGTGGAAGAGGGTGCTTGTCGGCACCGGGCTCCGCCTGGTTCTGGGCCAGTGCCGTCTGCGCGTCGGCGAGGTGCCACTCGGCGGAACCCACCGTGCGTTCCAGCGCCCGAGGCGGTCTGCGGTGATGGCACAGCAGGACAAGACACACTCCCGTACGGGCGCGCAGCGCCATCAGACCGGCCAGACAGCGAGGATGCAGCAAATGGGCACTGCTCTGTTTGGCGACCAAAAGCTGCGGCTGCCCGGAGGTCCTGCTTACCGTCGCTCCGTTACGGCCAGGGCGGAAAGGAGGCGCAGGTGCAGGGTGAGGCGTTGGTGGCACTTGCCACTGCGGGTGGTCGCGGCCAGGACCGAGAGTGCCCGGGTGGCCACCCCCTCAGCCCCGGGTGCGTGGAGAGAGGGCGGCCTCCTTGGAGGCGCTCGCCGACGCCCCGCAGGGCACCGGAGTCTGTGTGGCGGGCGAGGCGGCTCAGCGGAACGCGGCGACGTTGCGGGAAGCCCAGTCGGCAAAGGGGCGTGCGGGGCGGTTCAGGACCTGCCGGACGGCGGGACTGATGCGTAGTTCCGCGTCGCTCGGGTCGCCGAGGATGTCCAGGGTGTCGTCCGCGAGCTCTGCCGGCATGTTTCGGGCCATGGCGGCCCTGGCCTCGTCGCGGGTCAGGTCGTGGAACCGCAACGGCGAGCCGAGTGCGGTGGCGATGGCCTGCGCCTGTCGGCGCGGCGTGATCACCTCCGGGCCGGTCAGCTCGTACACGCCGCCGAGGTGTCGGTCCTCCAGCAGGCAGGCCGCCGCGACCTCGGCAATGTCCCACGGGTCGACGACCGGGACGCCGACATCCGCGAACGGGGCGGCGACGACCCGCTGCGCGCGGACGGAGTGGGCCCACCACAGGGCGTTGGAGGCGAAGCCGCCCGGCCGCAGGATCGACCACTCCATACCGGACTCCTGAACCGTTTCCTCCAGTGCGCGCATCGCGATCCGTGTCGCACCGTACGGCCTGGTTGCCACGCCCTGCGTGGAGAGCAGGACGACCCGGCGAACCCCCGCGGCTGCGGCCCGGGTGATGATTTCGGCCGGGCCGGTTCCGGTACCGTGCAAGTCTCCGGACAGCAGCAGGAACAGGGCCTTCGCGCCGACGAGCGCAGACTCCAGAGCGGCCGGCTCGGCGAGATGCCGCCCGACCCTTCATCCCGACCGGCCTCCCCGGTGTCGTCCTACTCCGCCGGGCTCCGTGACAGCACCCGCAACGGGTCGGCAGCCTGGAAATCCGGCTGCCGACCGCAGGACCCTGATGGCAGAGTCTGCCCATGGTCTTCTTGTATTGCGAAGTGGTCAGATGGGTCGATGACGAACCCCAGCCCGGCCTGGTCGAGGTCCGCTTCACAGACGCCCACCACCAGCAGTGGGCCTTCATCGACAAGTGGCCCGTCTTCTCCGCAGGCGACGACCTGGCCCCCGAGGCCCGCTACCCCATTGCGGTCGGGATCCTCTGCGACATCCTGACCACCGGCAACACCGCGGTCACTTCGGACACGGTCAAGATCTCCGTCACTCCTTGGGGACTCGAATCACGCGAAGGATGCACCGAGTTCGAAGTGCGGGCTGATCAATTGACCACCAGCTGAGGTTCACCGGGCCCCGCCGACCTGACGGTCGGCGGGGCCTACGCACGCTCTCGGGCTCAGTCTTGAGGGTCTGACGTGCTCCGTTCTCGGTCACCAGATGTTTCACCGCTCTTGCGGCGGCTCGGCTGTGTGCGTGCTGCTTCACTACTTGGTCAAGTGAGTCGGCAAGCCGTTCGACGGTGAGGGACCGGAAGGGGATCGGGTCGGTGGCGGCGCCGAGGGCGGCGAGTCACCCCGCCCAGAACGGCTGGTCTGCGGCCACCGGCACGGTGACCGCGGGCACTCCGCCGCGCAGCGCGGCGGCCGAGGGGCCGGCCCCGCCATGGTGGACCACCGCAGCCGGCCGTGGAAACAGCAGGGCGTGCGGCACGTCCCCGATGGTGAGCACGTCGTCCCCGTCGGCGGCGAGCCCCGCGCCTACAAGCCGGGCTCGGCGATCAAGTTAGAGGGGATGCCGGCGTGCGTCGCGAAGCAGGTCGCGTGACCGGTCAGGAATCGAGGAGCCCCGGCCGCCGCCCACCCCCTAGCGTGTTGGTCATGGCAACCACCGCTTCCACCGCAGCCCGCACGTCCCTCGCGTCCGTCACCCTTGAGGTGGCCGACCCCGAGGCCGCCCACCGCTTCTACACCGCCTTCGGTGTGGACACGTACATACGCCTGCGGGCGTCCGAGGCCCACTCCGCCGGATTCCGCGGCTTCACCCTGGGGCTCACGGTGTCCGGCCCGGCCACCGTCGACGGCTTCGTCGCCGCCGCCGTGGACGCCGGCGCCACGGTCCTGAAGCCCGCCGCGAAGTCGCTGTGGGGCTACGGCGGCGTCGTCCAGGCCCCGGACGGCACGATCTGGAAGATCGCGACCTCGGCGAAGAAGGACACCGGCCCCGACACCCGCGCGATCGACGAACTGGTCCTGCTGCTCGGCGTCGAGGCCGTGAAGGCCACCAGGCAGTTCTACGTCGACCGGGGCCTGACCGTGGCCAAGAGCTTCGGCGGCAAGTACACCGAGTTCGCCCCCGGCACCTCCAGCCCCGTCAAACTGGCCCTGTACAAGCGCCGTGCCCTGGCCAAGGACCTTGGCGTCCCCGCCGACGGCACCGGCTCGCACCGCATCGCCCTCGGCAGCACCGCCGACGCCTTCACCGACCCGGACGGGTTCGTCTGGGAGCCTGCCGCGTAGCCCGCTCCCACGCCGCGCTGACTCCCGGCCCCGCTGATCAGGCTCGATGCGGCTGAGGCTCCCCGCCCGCCGGGCCACGGCTACACCCTTGCCTCGATCATGTTGCGAGCGCTGTACGGGTGTTCGCGCCGGACAGGACCGTGCCGAGGGCTGACGGGCGGCGATCGCTAGCTGGTGGGGAGGAAGCCGGCGCCGAGGACGGCCCCGCCTTGCCACGGCGCGCAACCGACCCGCCCTGCGACACGGGGCGGGAACGGCAACGGCCTGCTGATCAGCACCGCCCTCGCGGCCGATCGCCCGGACCGATACCGGCTCTCGGCGGGTCGCACAGTCGCACAGTCGCACAGTCGCACAGTCGCACATCGTGAACCGCGGAGATGCCGCTCGTTCGGACGCGTGGCGCGATTGTTACCAGCCGGCCATACGAGGGGTATTGTCGCCCGGTCACGGACGGCAATCGCCGTCCGTTCAGCCCAGAGGAGCCGACATGACCGATCTGAACTCGCTGCGGGCAAGCCTTGCGTCAGGTGATCACGAGTTCGCCGACACCCTGGCATTCGTCGCAGCGCATTACGAGTACCAGCCGCAGGCGTTCCGCAACGGGGCACTGGAAAATGCCGCAGGTGAGAACGAGGGTTCCTGCAAGACGCTGGGACTGGCCCTGCTGGAAGGGCTGAGCGACCAGGAGGCGCTGCTGGCATTCGGTGAGCACTATCGCAGTGTGCTGGCGACGCCGAACGAAACTGATCACGGCAACATCCGCAACCTCATGGCCCATGGCCTGGCAGGGGTGAGCTTCGCCGGGCAACCGCTGGCCCGCAAGAGTTGAACGGCGAGCAGTAGTCGAAAGCCTGGCTGAAGAAACCGAACAGATCCGGACCAGGCGAGGGCCTTCACCTCGCCGACCGCACCAGGAAACCGACGAATACCCCACCACTGCCTCGCCGCCCGGGAGCACCTCCGCGGCCGTCCGGCCATCGCCGGCCACTCGCCCGCCGAGCCCGGTTCCGTCAGCGGCAGCCACGCCGCCCTCCCTTCCCACCCTTCTGCCAACGCCCGTCACGCCAGCGCCTACGCCGACTCCGCCCTTCCCGGCCTCCACGCCGACTGAGCCGCCGGCCGCTACATCGCCGCGGCCCACAGCTCTGCCCCGCATACGCCGCAGCTGGTGGCCGTTCGGCCGACGCCGTCGAAGACCTTCACGGGTGCCGTAGGCCCTTGCCCTCCGCCCCGAGCCGGGCGGAGGGCCTGCACCCGGCCGAACCCGGTGTCGCGCCCCGGGGCGGGCGGTTCTCACAGACGGCGGAGCTGCGCACAGTCCGCTGGGAGCTGGGTGATGAGGTCGCTGCCGCTGTCCGGGAGGGCCACAGCACACCAGGCGCGGAGCAGCGTGTCCGAGGCTGGTCATCCACTGTGCAGGTCTTTGCGACGTCGGCGGGTTCCAGGATCCAGCTTCGGGTGCAGCCTGCGGCCTTCGAGTTGTGCACGTGAAGTGGCAGCGCCGGGTGCCGGTGCTCAGTGGCGATACGCGGCTGTCGCGATCTCGACGAAGGACCGGATCAACGGATTGGTGTCACCCTCGTTCCACGCCGCGACCACCCGGCTCGGCGCCATGTCGGCCAGCGGTACCACGGTGAACTCCGAGGGCAGGTCGTGTCCCAGGGGAGCGACGCCCACCGTGCCGCTCCACAGCACGGTTTGCAGGCATTCGTGGACGGCACGGACCACCGGGCCCTCGCGCGGTGTGCCGCCGTTCCAGTACGACTGCCAGATGGGGTCGGTGCCCTGCGGGAACTGGAACCAGCGGCGGTCGCTCAGCTCGTCCAGCCGCAGGCTGACGCGGCGGGCCAGCGGATCGTCGGCGCGCAGGACCACGCCGACCGGATCCGTTCGCAGCGCACGCACCGTCAGGGCGGCCTCGGCGAACGGCGCCCGGGTCAGGGCGATGTCGACCAGCCCGGCGCGCAGCCCGCACGTCGGGTCGGTCAGGTCGGTGTCGCGGATGCGGATGTCGATGCCGGGATGCCTTCGGCGGTAGGCGGCCGCCAGCCTGGACACTCCGGGGTCGGTGCCATCGCCCAGGATGCCGACGGTGATGGTCGCGACGCCGGCAGCCGCGCTCACGCGTACACGGACGCGGTCGGCATGCTCGAGCAGGGCTCGCGCCTCGTCGAGCAGCACCGTGCCCACCGAAGTGAGCGTGACGCCGGTGGGCGAGCGGGCGAAGAGCAGGGCCCCGACCTCGGACTCCAACAGCTTGATCGCCCGGCTCAGCGGCGGCTGGCTCATGTGTAGTCGGGCGGCGGCCCGGCCGAAGTGGAGGTCCTCGGCGACCGCCACGAAGTAGCGCAAGGTGCGAAGCTCCAGGCTGCGATGATACCTACGAGGTATCGGTGCCACAGGATGGGTCTTGGACAGCGGCAGGGCTCTGGCGGTGCACTCGTGAGCATGAGCGAAGAAGCCAAGAGCAGCGAGCAGCAGACATACCCCGGCGTGTCGGTGGTGGGTTCTGGAGAAGGCGAGACGATCGTTCTGGGCACCACGCGCATGCGCGTTCTGGAGGACGGCAGCCACACCGGACACCGCCTCGCGATCACCGAGTCCGTCCTTGCCCCGTACACCCAGGGCCCTCCGCAGCACCTCCATGGTCAACACGACGAGGGCTTCTACATCCTCTCCGGCACTGTGCGGTTCACCGTCGGGGACGAGGACTACGACGCCACCGCGGGCACGCTCGTGATGGTTTCGCCCGGCACCCCTCACACCTTCGCCAACCCGAGCGACCAGCCCGCCGTCATGCTCAGCACCTTCTCCCCCGGCCTGTACGTGCAGTACTTCCGGGACCTCCAGGAGGTGCTCGCCGACGGCCGGCCGCTGACGCGACAGGCCAACATCGATGCGATGAGCCGCTACGCGACCGAGCCCGCCACCGACCTCGCCTGAAGTCGACGGCCGGCACAGGCCGGCCGCCCTCCCCTCGGCCCCGGAACCGTGCCGGTGGCGCCGGTCTTCCTGCGGAGCCCACCCCTCACACAGCGGGGACTGGTCTCTCTACGAGGCTCCACGGGCTTTCGTGAACCGGTGGCCCATGAACGGAAAACATGAACATCGCCTACTAAATCGTCGTAGGACTGCTCGCCCTGTTCTACCTCTACGCCGGCACGCTGAAGGTGATCCGCAACCGCGATCAACGCCGACCGATGATGGCCTGGGTCGACCGCGTGCCCCCGCCCGCAGTGAGGGCCCTGGGGACGGTCGAAATACTCGGCGCGATCGGTCTCGTCCTGCCGCCCCTGACCGGCATCGCGCCCTCCCTGGCACGGGCCGCCGCCATCGGCTTCGTTCTCCTGCAGACCGGTGCGATCACCGTCCACCTGACCGGCGAAGACCGCCGGATCGCACTCAACCTCGGGCTCCTGGCCACCGCGGTCGTGGTCATCTGGCTGTCCACCACGCTGTGATCGAGCGCAGCCCTCGAACGGCGGAGGCGGGTCCGGAGTCCCCTTTGACGAGCAGGACGTGGCCGGCACGTACGACCAGGCCGGTCGCGGCTGTGCGGATGCGGTTCACATGGGCATCCCCTCTTGCAGGTAAGCGGCGCGGCCGGCCAGGGCTGCGGCATGAAGCGCGGTGAGCGTCCGAGGGTGCGCTGCGAGAAGATCCGGAAGGTTGTCGGGGTGGTGGAAGGCGTGCCGGTCGTGTTCGGTGCTGAGCCGGATCTGCTGTCCGGCAGCGAGCCTCGCGGCGAAGAAGTAGTCCACGACAGGGCCGGTGCCGAGGACGTTGGCTCTGTGGTCGATGCCGATGAGGCAAGGTTGCGAGCCCAACGTGATACCGGTCTCCTCGCCCATCTCCCGACGGGCCGCCGGCCACGGGTTTTCGCCCTCGTCGACCATGCCGCCCGGCAGCCACCACGTCCCGCTGGCCTCCTCCTGGCCAGGGCCGTACCGGAGTAGGAGCATTCGCTCCTGGTCGTCCAGCAGCATGACGCACGATGCCACGAGCGCCTGGGGCTGCGTCTTGACCCACTCCTCGCGGGGGATCCAGTCAGCCACTCGCGCCTCCCTTTCAGTGTCCGCGGGTCGCAGGCCCGATTGGGCAAGAACCGTTCGGCGGCTCCTCCAACGATCGCAGAACCATGACCGAAGGCGCCCCCACCGCCCCGCTGAGCGGGTCAGACCAACACAGAATGCCCGGACCGGGTGACGGACGCCAGATCGAGGCGCCCACGTTCGCTGGGTGGACGACCTCGACCAAGCCGGTTTCCCACAGCTTTCGGTCCACTGCCGGGAAACGATCTCCAGTCAGACGGGAAGCGATCTTCGCCCGCCTCGGGGGTGCCTGTCAGGGACGCTCGTGGACGGCCCTCGTGCGGCCGACAAGCTTTCTCAAGCCGGTCGGACAGGCGGTCTAGCGCAGTCCGGCGAAGAGATCGCTCTCGGGTACGGCCGTGCCGGTGGAATCCTTGACACGTACGAACGTCTCCATGCCCATCAACTCGCCGAACCTCTCCTTGCCCATCTTGAGGAAGAAGATGTTCTCGCCCTGACTGGCGTGCGCGGCCAGCGCATCGAACTTCTGGCCGCTGAACGCGGTGGTGTCCACCCACGTGGTGATCTCATCGTCGGGGAGGCCGATCTCGGCCATCGCGGCCGCCTCGGCAGGATCCGGCTCCGGCATGTCCTCATGAAACTCGCGCATGATCTCCCCGAACCGCTGCATCCCCGAGCGGGGCATCGTCGTCCAGTACACCTTCGGTGTCAGCCCGGTCATCTCCAGCGCCGCCATTGTGATGCGGTGGGCCTGGATATGGTCCGGGTGGCCGTAGAAGCCGTTCGCGTCATAGGTGACGACCACATCGGGTCGGTAGTACCGCATGAGCTCCGCGAGTCGGGCGGCGCCTTCCTCCACGGGGGTCTGCCAGAAGGATCCGGGGGCGTCGTTGCTCGGCCAGCCCATCATCCCGGAATCGGCATAGTCCAGCATCTCCAGATCGCTGACCTTCAAGACATCACAGCTCGCCTCGAGTTCCCGCCGGCGCATCAAGGCGACGGCCGCCGGATCGTGCCCGGGATCGCCCGGCTTCACACCCCCCGGTCCATCACCACAACGGCCGTCGGTACACGTCACGAGAACCGTGCGGATGCCTTCAGCCGCGTACCGCGCGAGGACCCCTCCGGTCCCGGTGGCCTCGTCGTCGGGGTGGGCGTGCACAGCCATGAGCGTCAAAGGCCGGTCAGTCATGCAGTCCTCCTGCAGAAATACGTCTTGGTCCGGGTGCACGGTGGGCGTACCGCGATCCGGGAGCCCGGATCCTGGTGGGGCAGACGACCTGGTGGTCTCCATGTTCCCCGCTGGTACGGCGCCGGTCCCTCATTCGGTGCAACCTGCCGGCCGGACCGGCTGTTCCCGGCGCGGCCACTTGGTCTCCGAGGCGTCGGTGTTCCAACGCGAACGAGGCACAGACGCGACCTTCGCATCTCAGGACCCGACTTCCTCCGGCACCAGCCGTGAGATTCCGAACAGGAAATTTGACACCCTCCACGACGGTAGGGACTCGTCGCTCGCGGTGAAGGGCGTGCACGCTGACAGGCCGTTCTTCCGTTGCTCAGACTGCTGCCGCATCTGGTCAGTCTCGATCGGCCGACTGGCCGAGCTCGCCACCGACCCACTGCACGCGACCGCCGACGCCCCCGTACCCCACGACCTGGCGGCGGCGCTGCGCCCAGGCTACTCAAACGCGCCAACCCGTCGTCGGGATGACGTTCCGTCCGGCGCCCGGACGACGCAGGGCAGCATCGTAGGCGCCGTTCACTGACCGGCAGCTTGATCAGCGCCGTGCAACGCTTGCTGCGCTCGTGGCGGCGGGCTCACCCGCACACCCGCTGGACGTGGTCCGCCAGCTCGGCCTCTGGCCGGACACCGGCACGGCCGGCAGCAGCCCCCCGGGGGTTCTTACGATCTTCTTAGGAGCACTTCCTATTCTCGCCGCCCATGACGACTCGACGACTGTCCGCCGTGTTCGGCGTTCTCCTTGCTACGGCTCTCGCACACACTGGTCTCGCGCCGACGGCCGCGGCGGCTCCCGCCGGCTCCGGGCACGCGGCCCGGACCCAGGCCCCGGCCCAGTACCTCTACTCATCGATCGGGGACTTCGACACGGAGGTCAAGCCCTTGATCGACCGGCCCGACATCGCGGGTGTGCAGGTGGTCGTGCCGTGGAAGGCCCTGGAACCGCAGAAGGACCAGTACGACTTCTCCGCGATCGAGGAAGCCCTCACCTGCCTCCAGGCACGCCACAAGAAGCTGTTCGTCCAGGTACAGGACCGTTTCTTCAGCGCTCCCACACGGCTCCCGAACTACCTGCTCACGGACCCGGCGTACGCCGGCGGCGCCGCGCCGACCACGAACGAGAACGGACTGGGCCCCGGCGAACCCGGAGCCGTCGCAGCCCAGTGGAACCCCGAGGTGCGCCAGCGCTTCCAGGGCCTGCTCAAAGCACTCGCCGACCGCTTCGACGGGCGTCTGGCGGGGGTGAACCTTCCGGAGACCGCCACCCAGGTGGATCTGGGCAAGGACCGCAGCGGCTACACCGACGAGGCGTACTTCCGGGCCGAACTCGACAACATGGCCTTCGGCGCCAAGGTCTTCAAGCGGACGCAGTTCATCCAGTACGTGAACTTCTGGCCCGGTGAGTGGAACAACGACCACGGCTACATGGAGAGGACCTTCGAGTTCGCCAAGGCCCACGGTGTGGGTCTCGGCGGACCCGACGTCCTGCCGAACCGCCAGGCACAGATGGAGAACTCCTACCCCTTCTTCGAGCGGTACCGCGGGCTGCTCCCCCTGGTGGCGATGGCGGTGCAGGAACCGGACTTCGAGTACACCAACCCCTCGACCGGCAAGCCGTACACCAAGGAGGAGTTCGTCGAGTTCGGCGGCCGGCGCCTGGGCGCGGACGTGATGTTCTGGGCGACCAGCGCACCCTGGCTCCACCAGCCCGCGACCTGACGCACCGGACGGCTCCCGCCGTGGGCGGGAGCCGCAGCGGCGTCAGGTGTGGGTCCGGCGCCGCTTGGTGCGTCCGGTTCGGACACGCTCCGCACCCGGGGGCAATCCAGCCTGGTGGCGGGGCGAGGCGGGGGATGCGGCCGGCGCTGTCAGCGCGTTCGCGGAACTCCTCCAGGATCAGCTTCGCGCCCACGGTCCGGACCACCCGGAAGCCCTCCTCACTCGACATAACCCCGCCGAATGTAGACGGGCGGCGCCTGGGTGGTCATCGGTGAGTTCCTTTGCGGGCTGCATCGCTTGGTGCGGTGCACTGCGCATGTACCTTGCGGCGGTAGCGTCCCTGGGCGGCTTGTTCGGACTCGACGCCGAGGGCGGCGGCGATCTTCTTGAAGGTCAGCAGCGGCTTGCCGGTGCGACTGCTGGTGGAACGGGCGGCCAGCAGCAGCGTGCCTTCCAGCCCGTCCAGGTCCGCGCGGGCCACCTGCAGCAGGGCGAGGGCGTCGGCTACGTCCTCGGCCCGGCCCTCCGGCTCCTCCTGCAGTTCGGTCATGTCCTTCAGCAGCCGCCGGGCCTGGTGGGCGTGGACGGCGTGCAGCGCCACCGCAACGGAGGTCTCCGGCTTGCGTTCGCGTATGCCCTCCAGCGCGTCGGCTAGCGGTCGGTGAGCCGGGCTAGCAGTGCGGCCTGCTTGGCGTCCATCACGTACGGGTCCGGCCGCGCCGACCGGGTCCGGGTTTCGTCGTGTCCGTCATGACCGTACCGTCCTGCCACAGCGCGGCACTGTCAATACCGTGCTGTCAGCATGACGTTGTGCGCGGGGTTCGGTGGGGGTGTGTGTCCGTTGGGGGATCCTCTCCGTACGGAGCATCTGCTTGGCGTGGTGGTCAACTTGCCCTCGGTGTGGCCTGACCGATGATTCTTCCGCGCCGTGCTGGTCTGTACGCCGAATACCGACTCACGGGAGGCTGACGCCATGCGCAAACTGGCTTTCGGCATGAACCAGAGCCTGGACGGCTACATTGCCGCGCCCGGCGACGACCTCGGCTGGAGCGTGCCGAGCGACGAGCTGTTCCAGTGGTGGTCCGACCGGGTGGGGGCGACGGGCCTGGCGCTGTACGGGCGCAGACTGTGGGAGACGATGAGCTCCCACTGGCCGACCGCCGACCAGCAGCCTGGCGCCACACCGGCGCAGATCGAGTTCGCCCGCCGCTGGCGGGACATGCCGAAGGTGGTGTTCTCCTCGACGACCAGCACGGTCGACTGGAACACCCGCCTGGTCACCGACGACGCGGTCACCGAGATCACCCGGCTCAAGAACCAAGACGGTGGCTCCATGGACGTCGGCGGCGCCACACTCGCCGCAGCGGCCATGCGGGCCGGGCTCATCGACGAGTACGCGATCGTCACCCATCCGGTCCTGGTGGGCGGCGGCACGCCGTTCTTCACGGCCCTGGACAACTGGGTGAAGCTGAGCCTGGTGGAGACCCGGACGTTTCCTGACGGCGTGGTGCTGACCAGGTACGAGACCAGGCGCTGAGTGCCCGACGTCGGATCAGCGCGGGCTTCGGGCCACCCAAGGATCTCGTGGCGCTGTGTTCCAAGGCGATCGTGACGTCCCTGCCGGATCCTGTTCTTCACCGCAGACGATCCGTCCGGATGGGGACCCCCTACGTACACCCGACGCCAGGACGTCCGGACCGCCTGACCTTGACCAGCGGTGTTGCAGACACCCCGTACGGTGAAAATCCCGACCGTCGGGGGCTAGACGCGGGCTAAACGACGGCTGCACCAACGGCTGGAAGCTCTGGGAGGAGATCGTGCCACTCGGCTACAAGGGCAGATACCAGCGCGTCCGCGCCTACCTGCACAAGAGGCGGACCTCACCGCGGCCGGTGACCGCCCGGCGCCCTCGCCCCGGACGGTCACCAGGTGGATTCAGCCGCCGTGATCACCCGGGGCCAGGCCGTCGGGCGCCTGCAACCCCGGGGGCAAGGTCCCCGGTTGCCGGGTGTTGGGTCGGCAACCCCATCCGCGCTTTACGAGTGGGCTGTGGTGTCCGCGGGGAAGCGGGTCATTCAGGCGCCGTGCTTGGCGAGGAAGTCGGTGATGAGCTTCTGCCACTCCTCGGGGCGCTCGACCATGGGCAGGTGGCCGGTGGGGATCTCCGCGAGCTCGGCGCCGGGGATGTTCTCGGCGAGCTCGCGGTGCAGGGCGGGGGGAGCCAGGTGGTCGGCGGTGGTGGAGATGACCAGGGTGGGGACGCGGATGCCGGCGAGGTCGTCGCGGACGTCGATCCGGCTGACGAGGTCGGCGTGCTCGGGAGTGCCGTCGGCGATGTCGGCGGCGGCGTAGGCGATGACCTCCTCGAGCTGTTCGGCGGGCATGGCCTCGATGGCCTGGGAGCTGAGGGCGTGGGGGAAGAGGAACTCGCTCACCAGGCGGCGGTCGCCGGTGGCGGCGAGCTTGCCCCAGACCCTGACGGTGAGGGCTTGCTGGTTGTTGGGACGGGCCATGGTGGCGGTCAGGACGAGGGCGGTGACGCGCTCGGGGTGGCGGGCGGCGGCGCGGATCGCGACGGGGCCGCCGAGGGAGTAGCCGTGCAGGGCGAAGGTCTCCAGGCCCTCGGCGAGGGCGGCGGCGACGAGTTGGTCGGCCACCTCGTCGATGTCGAGGGGAGCGGTGGCGCGGGGGGTGTCGCCGCTGCCGGGGTAGTCGACGCCGACGACGGTGTGCTGGGCGGCCAGGCCGTCCAGGATCGGGCCGTAGGTGTTGTTGACGCTGCTGCCGGCACCGTGGGCCAGGACGAGGCCGGGGCCGGAGCCGAGCACGGTGCGGGCGAAGGTCGCTTCGGGGAGGTTGTGTGCGGACATGAGTGATCGGTCCTTCCGGGTGGTGGTGATCAACGGGGATCGGGCGCGGCGGCCGAGGTGCGCCGCTGCTGCCAGGGGCGATCCGTTCGAGTGCGGGCAACAGGGCGCGGCCGTCGGGGGTGAGGGTGTAGGTGGCGGGGCCGGGCGGGGGCCGGACGTGGGTGACCAGGTCCGCGTCGGCTCGTTCGCGCAGCCGGTCGGCGAGCAGCCTGCTGCTGATCGAGCCGATCGGGCGCGTGGCAGTCCGGCGAACCGGGCGGGCGGGTGGCCAGGGTGTGCCGGATGATCCCGTCCCACTTCTGGCCCAGCACCGAGAGCGCGGCGGCCAGGTCCGCATCCGCCGTCATGGCGGGGAGGTCGGCGGGGCCATCGGTTCGGCCTTCCTTCTCGTGCATGCCAGTGCGGGGCATGCGTGGGTTCGGGCTTGGGGGGGGCCGCAGCCGGCCGGGGGACGCCGGCTGCGGCCCCGGGGGCCGCCTCGCCCGTTCCGGCGACGCGAGGCGGCGGCATCGGGGGGTCAGGGCAGGAGGACGGCCTTGCCCTGGTTGCGGTGGGCTTCCAGGTCGGCTTGAGCCTGCGCCGCCTCCGCCAGGGGGTAGGTGCGCCAGACCGGCACGGTGAGCTTTCCGGCGGCGGCCAGCTGCACCAGCTCGGGCAGGGATTCTCCGACCTGCTCGGAGGTACCGGCGCTGAAGCGGACGCCGTGCTGCGCGGCGGCCATGTCGGCGATGGTGATGACCTTGCCCGCATCGCCGGTCAGGGCGACGGAGTCGGCGAGCACGCCGGCGCCGGAGGCGTCGAAGACGAAGTCGACTCCGCTCGGGGCGGCGGCCTTCACCCGCTCCGTCCAGCCGTCGCCGTAGCGGACCGCGGCGGCTCCGAGGGCGGTGACGCGCTCCAGGTCACGCTCGGCGGCGGTGCCGATCACGGTGATACCGCGGGCAGCGGCCAGCTGCACCGCGATGACGCCCACGCTGCCGGCGGCGCCGTGGATAAGCAGGGTCTGGCCCGCCTGCACGCCCAGCTGGCCCAGCACCCGGGCCGCGGTCTGGCCGACCGTGACCAGCGAGGCTGCGATCTCCCACGACACGGCCTCGGGCTTGGCCACCGGCCGCTCCAGCAGGGCGTACTCGGCGTAACTGCCGCCGACGGTGGCGCCGAGGACCTCGTCCCCCACGGCCGCACCGGCCCCCTCGCCGACGGCGTCGACGACACCGGCCGCGTCCAGGCCGGGGATCACGGGGAAGTCGACCGGGGCCATGCCGGCCATCAGGCCGGATCGGATCTTCATGTCGATCGGGTTCACGGAAGCAGTCTTGACCTTGATCCGGACCTGGCCCGGGCCCGGCTCTGGCGGGGTGACCTCCGACAGCCGCAGCACCTCGGGCGCGCCGTACTCGGAGAAATAGATCGCTTTGGACATCGGAAACTCCAAGGGAGAGGACACGGATGCGAAGTGATCCGCGTCACAAGAGTGGGGTCAAAGTGGCGAAACGCCCCGGCAGCAGGCCGTAAGCCCAGGCCGCGCGGTCAGCCGACGAGAGCGGGGTAGTCGGCGAGAACGGGGTAGTCGGTGTAGCCGCGGTGGTCACCGCCGTAGAAGGTGGCCGCATCCGGGGTGTTGAACGGGCCGCCGACGGCGAGGCGGGCCGGCAGGTCGGGGTTGGCCAGGAACAGCGCCCCGTAGGCGATCATGTCCGCGCTGCCGTCCTCGATCAGCTTCAGCGCCTCGGGCCCGGTGACCTCGGGGTAGGTGAACGGGTTGAGGACGAACGTGCCGGGCCAGGCCTTGCGCAGGCGCGCGGCCAGGTCGCGGTCCGGGCCCTCCATCAGGTGCAGATAGGCCAGGTCCAGGCCGGCGAGCCGCTCGATCAGCGCTTCGTAGACCTCGGCCGGATTGTCCTCGGCCATGTCGTTGTACAGGTTCCCGGGCGAGATCCGCAGACCCACCCGGTGGCCGCCGATCGCCTCGGCCACGGCCGTGGCCACCTCGACGGCGAAGCGGATCCGGCCCTCGGTGTCGCCGCCCCAGGCGTCGGTGCGCCGGTTGGTGTTCGGCGCCAGGAACTGGTGGATCAGGTAGCCGTTGCCACCGTGGAGCTCGACCCCCTCGAAGCCGGCCTCGATCGCGTTGCGGGCCGCGTCGGCGAAGTCGTCGACCGTCTGCCGGATCTCCGCCTCGCTCAACTCCTTCGGCGTCACGAACTCCTTCGGCCCCTCGTGGGTGAACACCTGCCCCTTGGCGGCCACCGCCGACGGCCCCACCGGCACCAGGCCCCCGGGCAGCAGGCTGGGGTGGCCGATCCGGCCGGTGTGCATCAGCTGCGCGAAGATCACCCCACCCTCGCGGTGCACCGCGTCCGTCACCGTCCGCCACGCCCGCACCTGACCGGACGTGTGCAGGCCGGGGGTGTCGGGGTAGCCCTGCCCGACCACCGACGGCTGGACGCCCTCGGTGACGATCAGCCCGGCGCCGACCCGCTGCGCGTAGTACGTCGCCATCAGCTCCGTCGGGCTCGTGCCGGCACCGTAGGCGCGACTGCGGGTCATCGGCGCCATCGCGATGCGGTTGGCCAGGCGCTTGCCGCCCAGATCGATCGGATCGAATGCAGTGGTCATGATCAAGTCCTTCAAGCAATGGTTGTGCAGCAGTCGGCGGTGCCCAGCCGGGTCGTTCACGTTCCCAGCGGTTTACCTGTTCGAACAGTAAAACGTGTCGGAGGCATTCCGCAAACGGCTGTGACGCCCATCGCAGCGACCGGGAAGTTGGCAGGTTTTCGTGGGGCCAGCACGGCCGACAAAGGCACGGTCCGGACGACTCGGGGGAGGTATCCTGCTCGAACAACATCCGATGCGACAGGAGCGTTCAGACCATGGCGGAGTCCGCAGCCAGAAGTGAGGGGCGCTCTCCGGCCCCGGCGAGCGGGGCCATTCCCCTGCCCGCAGCCGCCGGCGGAGGACCCATCAGCCACGCGATCTTCCGGGTGGCCCGCACCCACCGCATGATCGCCGGACACCTCCTGCGCCGCGTCGGCCTGCACCCCGGCCAGGAGCTGGTGATGATGCAGCTGTGGGAACTCGGCCCCCAGCGGCAGGTCGACCTGGTCCGCCTGCTCGACTCCGATGCCGCCACCATGACCCGCACCGTCCGACGCCTCGAACACGCCGGCTTCGTACGCCGCTCCCCCTGCCCCGACGACAAACGCGCCTCCGTCGTCGAGGCCACCACCGCCAGTCACGTACTGCGCAAGGAAGTCGAACAGCTGTGGCGTCAGCTCGAAGACGCCACCGTCGGCGACACCACCGACGAGGAACAGGTCACCGTCCTGCGCGCCCTGGAGGACATCGAGAAGCGGCTCACCCGCACCGCCGCACAGCTCAGCACCTGACGGGGTGCACAGCGACGTGGAACCGGTCAGCCCGCCTGTTTCTCGCTCGCGTCGTCGCCGGCGGACGGTTCGCGCAGCGGTCGGCGTCCGGCCTCCCGCAGGTGGAAGAACGCGTAGCAGCCGAGGAAGTTGCTGTGGTCGAACCGCGGCGGAGACAGCCGGGCCAGCAGGTCGTCGGTGACGGGGAAGCCGTCAGCGGCGAGCCGCTCGGCCGCCCGGTCCAGGTAGAGGCTGTGCCACAGCACCACGGCGTTCAGCGCCACCGCGAGCGCGCCGAGCCGGTACTCCACGCCCTCGCGGTGGCTCTGCCTCGGCTCGCCGCGCCGGCCGAAGGAGATCTGGCGGGCCAGGCGGTGGGCCTCGTGATGTTCGGCTGCTTGCCGATCATGCGGCGGTATCCGTCGGTGCCGGTGGATCCGCGCCCCAGCAGCTCTTCTCACTGGGGGAGGCGCACGGGGTGAGGGCCGGCCGGCACGCCGCGCCAGGGTGTCCGGTACTCCCGCAACGGCAATCGCTCCAAGACCGTCGTCACGGCCGGACGGTCGTGATCGACTGATCGGTGCGACGCTTGTACTGCGAGAATCCTGCTTGCGACAAGGCCACCTTCGTCGAGCAGGTCGCGGGGCCGAATAGGCGATACCAGCGCCGCACTCCGGCTCTGCAGGCGGTGGTCGACGCGGTCGCCGTGGCCCTGGCCGGTTCAGCAGGAGCGCGGCTGCGGGGCTCCCGGGATCCGGCTGGTGTGTCGGGACGGGGCCGCTGGCTTCGCCCAGGCCGTCACCGACGCCGACCCGACGATCGTGCAGGTCACAGCCCGCTGGCACCTCTGGCACGGCCTGGTCGAGACGGTCTGGAAAGAAGCCGGCGCCCACAGCTCTTGCTGGGCCGAACACGGACCACCCCTGCGTGACGGCAAGCGAGCCGAGAGCACTCATGAGCGTCGGCAGCAGGTCCACGGGCTGCTCGGCACCGGCGTCAGCCTGCTGGAATGCGCACGCCGACTGGGCCTGTCCCTGAACACCGTCAAGCGCTACGCCCGCCACGACGAGCCCGAACGCATGATCCGAGCCCCGAACTACCGGCCCACCCTGGTCGACCCCTACCTCTAACACCTACGTCAGCGCCGGGCCGAGGAACCGGCCGTGCCCGTCACCCGTCTCCTGCACGAGATCAAGGAGACGGGATACATCGGCAGTGCCAACCTCCTGGTCCGCTACATCACCCAGGGCCGGGTCGAAGCCGACCGTGCCACCCTCTCCTCGCGCCGCGTCACCCGTCTCCTGGTCACCCGCCCTGACCGGCTTCGCGAGGACCAGCTCGTCCTGAGCGACCAGCTCGCCGGCGCCTGCCCGCAGATGACCGTCCCGGCCGCAAAGGTCAGGGCCTTCGCCGCCCTGCTGACTCCAAGCAAGGACAACACCAAAGCCCTGACCAGCTGGATCACCCAGACCAGGGACGCCGACCCAACGTTCCTGCAGTCCTTCGCGAACGGCCTCGGACGCGAACGCGCAGCCGTCGACGCCGCCCTGGCCCTTCCCCATCACAACGGCCGCATTGAAGGAGTCAACAACAAGATCAAACTGATCAGGCGGCAGACTTACGGCCGCGCCGGCCACGCCGGCCACGCCGGCCACGCCGGCCACGCCCTCCTACGCCAGCGCATCCTGCTCAGCTGACCCCGAACCCACCGATCAACGCCTACGAAAATCTTGTAGGAGCCGTTCTCTTTGCAGTCCCTACGTCTCCGGCCGGTGCGGTGATGTCGTCGGGGATTGAGAGTGTGCGGCGTGCGGGTGTTTTGTCGAGTGTGGCGAGGGCGGCGCATTGAGTCATGGACGCTGTTGGCGTATTGGGCCTTTGCTCCAGGGCGCATGCCGGTCGCCCAAGTCTCCTTGGCCTACGCATGCTTGCGCTGGCCCCGAGGCTGCTCGTCTCCTCAAGTCCGCGGTCCCGGTCGCTTTTGCCGCCGAATGGTAAGCAGGCGTCAGATGATCAGCCTAAAGGGCTAACCGTCATCAACTCCACATGATTTGCGGTCACTTGACGCTCCATTTGGCGACGCGGGGACGCTCGAGGTACCCCATTCGGCCCCCTGTGCGCGATTTCCGGCATGTCACGATACGAAAGTCATATCGGCGGTTAGTACTTTTACTCACGTGCCGGCCGCACAGCCGGTTCCTCTGAGACAGGAGAAGTCGCATGATGATCACCCGCTCCACCGCTGTCACCGCGAGCATCGCGGCCGCCGCAGCCCTGGCCGCGATGGGCATCACCTACGCCTCGGCCGCCTCCCAGCCGGAGCACTCGGCCCCGGTTGTCCAGCAGGCGGCTGCGGCTCAGGCGCCCTTCGGTGGCGACTCGGGCAAGGGCAACGGGAACAAGGGCGACGAGGGCCGAGAGCGCCACGAGGGCCGGATCAAGATCAACGAGCGGTCGTTCTCGTCCCACCCGGGCGACTGCATCACCGTCATCAGCGGCCTGGGCGCCAAGACCCTCAACGTCCGCAACGACACCCGAAGCACCGTCGAGGTCTTCGCCGGGGCGGTCTGCGACAACGGCTCTCCCATCGCCACGGTCGGTCCCCACAGCCAGAGCGACGGCGTGAACCCGGGTCACCACGAGAAGGACGGCATCGAGGTCGAAAACGGCGTCGTGGGCAGCTTCCGGGTGATCGAGCGCCACGAGGGCAAGGACTGGTCCTGATTCCGACGGCATAACAGGGAGTCCCGGCCCGCCGGAATCGGGCCGGGCTCCCAGTCCGGGCACCCGCCCGGAGCGTTCTCCGGGCGGGGGCCCGGACTGGGACCATTGTCCGACAGCCCCCGCCCGTGCGCACGCCACGCCGGAGCCGGAGAGCAGGTGCGGCAACCGCGCCCCAGCGGCCGCCCTCCCCCTCACCGGCCGGCCCGCCGGGTGATTCCCGCCAGAACACCTCGCGTTGGCGCCCGCCCAAGGGCAACGGCCGTCGGCTCCTTCCCGGCGTTCGGGCACACCCGGCCGGGTGACGAGACGCGAGCCGCGCCCCATGCACCACTGCCTCGACCCCGCCCGCAACCGAACTGGCGATCAGCCGCCGGATTAGCACGCCCAGGGGCCTTGACCCCGGATCTTGGACACTCGAGACACTCGATCTTGAGGATCCGAGAGCGGATGTCTCGTGGTCATGAAGCACTGTCCCGCTGAGTTCAAGGCGAACGCGGTCGCACCGTACACCACTCGGCCCAAAGCGACGATCAGGCAGGCCGCGGCCGAACTGGGAGCCAATCCGGAGACGCTGCAGAACTCGATACGCAACCCGGGGACCGGCCGTGGTCGGGACCGGGCCGAGCAGTCCTTACAGCCGCAGTCACCACTGGAGGCCGAACTCACGGCCACGCGCAACAAGATCCGCAAGCTGAAGGAAAAGCACGACGTCCAACGCAACGTCACCCGGTATTCCGCCAGGAAGACACGCCGGCGAACCGCTGCCGGTTCGTCACCGACCATCAGCGCCGCCGCGGCGTGAAAAAGCGGCTGTGCACCATCTTGGGGATCGCCCGCTCGAGCTTCCCCTACTGGCGCCGCACCGTGACCGCCAGGACAGCCTGACGGGCAGCCGACGCGGCCCGACGTTTGCCTGGCGGCAGGCGTCGTCGAACGCCCGGCCGCCTCGTTGGCTGCAGCGCGTCGGGACCGGGCCGAGCGGGCCCGTGCCCACCGCGGTGCGCCGCGGCTGGTGCTGACCGCGTGAGTCCCAGGGCACAGATCAGCTTTCGGAGGCGTCGCTGCTGGTTCGCCGGTTCAGTGAGCGGATCAGCAACTCAGCGCGGATGAGCACGGCGATGAAGGCGACGGCAGCCGCCGGGGTGGCTATGCATGCCAGAACGGAACTCGCGTACACGGCCAAGCTGCGTCCGCTGCTGGAGGCCGGGCGCGATGACCTCGCCGAATACGACCTCCTCACCCCGGCGGAGCGCGAGGCGATGCAGGACGTCCGGACACCGAGCATTGCGGCAGGCTCCGTTCTGGCGGCTGCAGTGACCGGCAACATCAGTTGACCAGTCAGGGGGGCATGGTGGGAGACGTGCCGCAGCCTCACGCGGTCAGTCCCGGCATGAGTAAGGCTGTGTAGGTTTGCTGGGGTGGCCGGTGCCAACAGGTCTACGGCCGGGCTACCGGCCGGACCTGTCGGGCTTCATTCCTGGTCGAGCATCCACTCCCGGGCGCCCGGCGCGGGGCCGGGAGCGCGTGCCCCCGAGGCAGCGATGGCAAGCACGAGCGCCGGCAGTGACACCCGTCCGCATCCCGTGCGTCCCGCCCGTGAGGACCATCAGGACAGGACCACCGGATCGCCGGTCAGATGCACTCCCGCGTGCCTCATCTCCTCGACGGCCGCGCGCGTGGTCTTGGGGGCGACTCCGGCGGTGTAATCGAGCAGGACACGGACGGCGAAACCGGCACGGACGCCATCCAGCGCGGTGGCCTTCACGCAGTGGTCGGTGGCGATACCCACCACGTCCACCGCTACGACCTCGCGGTCACGCAGCCAGTCGGCGAGCGGGGTTCCACCCTCGGTCGAACCTTCGAAGCCGCTCTTCGAGGCCGAGTGGGCGCCCTTGTAGAACACCTCGTCGACGCTGCCGTCCGCGGTGACGGGCGCGAAGTTGGGGTGGAAGTCGCCGCCCTCGCTTCCGACCACGCAGTGGACCGGGAACGAGGTCGAGAAGTCCGGACGGTCGGAGAAGTGCCCGCCCGGGTCGATGTGGTGGTCCCGGGTGGCGACCACATGCGTGTAGGCGCCACCCGCCGAACGCCGCACCAGGTCCGCGATGGCCGCCGCGCGGTCCGCACCACCCTTCACCGGAACGCTGCCGCCCTCGCAGAAGTCCTTCTGCACATCCACCACGATCAGCCCACGCCGCACGGCTCGTCCCTCTCTGTCGCGTCATACCGGCCAGCAGAAATCATGTCGCGACGCTGCCACCCGCCCGCTTGGTCCCGTCCATGACGCCGCCGGACGGCGACGGCAGGAACGATCCCCCGCCACCCGGACAGCCCACCACCGGGTCGAGACGGCCCACTCTGCCAAGGCCAACGGGCTGCCCGCGATTGATCTCGGGGCGGGCCGGCCTGGGGGTTCGGCGGGCTGGTGGTTCAGCCATCGCAGGACGGCTCGCTACTCGTACCGGTACTTCAGCGAGTCCGCCTCCGCCTGCTCGATGTCAGCGATCGTCAGCTCCGGCATCCGCAGCTGGGCCAGCGTCACCTCGGCCGAGGTCGGCTGTGCGTCCGCCGACAGCCACTGCTCCGGCTTCCAGGACGCGCTGCGCAGGAGCGACTTGGGGCAGTGCGGGTAGACCTCCTCGATCCCCAGCACCAGCGCACTGGCCGGCGGCTTGCCCACGGCGGTCAGCTGCGACAGCAGCTCCGGGCGGGTGGAGACGCAGGCCCGGCCGTTCACCCTGAGCGTCGTGGTACGCCCCGGGATGACGAACAGCAGCCCGGCCCGTCCGGTGGCGACGACGTTCCGCAGGGTGTCCAGACGCTTGTTGCCGGTCGCGTCCGGTATCGCCACCGTCCGTGCGTCCAGGACGGCGACGAACCCGGCGGGGCCACCGCGCGGGGAAACGTCACAGTTGCCCTCGGCGTCCGCGCTGGCGACCAGGACCAGCGATGAGCAGCCGATCAACCGCCGGGTCTGCTCGGTGAGTTCGGTCATCTGCTTGCGCACCGCCGCGTCGCTGGGGAGTTCGTAGGCCCGGCGCAGCGCCTCCTGGTCGCGCACGGCGTCGAGGCGGAGCGAGTCGAATGCACTACCGGCAAGGGATGGCGTCATGCCTGCGACCCTATATTGGGCCGACCTGCGATCGATCTTGGTCGGTGAGTGCGGGGTCATACAGACGGCTGCGCGAGTTGCCTCACCTCGCCATCGCCGCCTTGGTCTCCGACCGCGCCGCCAAGCGGCCCACCCGGCACAAACCCAGCACCGAGCTGGTGCACGTCCGCACCACGGCCTGCTAAACCACCAGCCGGCCGGACCCGCAGGCCAACACGCTTCAAGATCAGTCGCGGGTCAGCCCGACCGCTCTGCGCATCGCGGTCACCTTCTGGTCGACACACACGGCTGACCAAAATCACGGTATGCCCGTAATACCGAGGGGGGCGCTCGAAGCCGTCCCTCAGCCGTACTTCACGCCCGGCCGAATGCTCCCGCGCCTCGGGCCCGCATCATCGTTTCTTCCCTGTCAGCCCTGTGACCTGCGCGGAAAGGGCGTCGGGTTGAAAGAGTGACGTGGTGTGGATTCGCTGGCAGCGGGATCTGCGCCTCGCAATCATAGGTCCGCTTTCGCCCTGAAAGCGGCGGCCTCACGGGTGGCGCAGCCCGGCCGCACCACGAGACAGAGGAGCGGGATTCATGTCCATGCCTGTTGTGAGCATCTGGGACAACGCCATGCCGGGCGCTCAGCCCGCGTACCCGAGGACTTCCGCGTGGGACGCCACATGGCCCCTCGAAGGGGGAACCGCCTGGGTGTTCTACAGCACGCCGGGCCAGATCCGGGTCAGGAAGCCGGTGATCCTCTCCGACGGCTTCTCCGCCGGGAAGAGCGATCCCGACGCCCTGTGGAACGCCCTGGAGAACGGCGCGTACCCCTTCGTCTCCAAGCTGCGGGAGGCCGGCTTCGACCTGGTTCTCCTCGGCTTCGACGAGCGGTCCGCTTCCATCATCGACAACGCCGGCGTGGCGATCCAGTGCATCAAGAAAGCGATCGACGACCGCGAAGGGACCGCCAAGCTGACAGTCGGCGGTTTCAGCATGGGCGGGCTGGTCACGCGTTACGCCCTCGCGAAGATGCAGCACGACGGTGACGACCCCCAGACCTCGACCTACCTCTCCTACGACACCCCTCACCACGGCGCCTGGCTGCCCATCGCGGTACAGGCGTTCGCGCACTGGGTGAAGGACAACTGGGGTTCGATCCCTGGGTTCGGCGAACTCCTCAGCAGCTTCTCCGTGCTGGTCAACAGCCCGGCCGCCCGACAACTGCTGCGCTGGCACATTGGTACCGTCGGCGCCGAGGCCCGCCAGGCCCAGGCCCGCATCGACTTCCTCGCCGAACTCGAACGGGTCGGCGGCTGGCCCGAGGGCGTACGCCTGCTCGGTGTCGGAAACGGCACGGGCACCGGCGCCGGAAACAACATCCCGGCCGACGTGACGGCGATGCAAACCACCGGTCAGGAGCTGACGGGCACCCATCTGAACACGCAGAACACGGGAGAACAGATCGTCGCCGTCCTGAAGAAGGCCGGAGCCACCGAGATCCCGATCACCACCAGCGGCCTGCCCGACATCGACGGCGCTCCCGGCGGCCTGTTCCCCGAAGCGCACAACCTCCCGGGCCACCCCGGAAACTTCGGAACCGCCGCCTTCCTGGCCGGGCTCCTCGAAGGCCAGCCCGCTGAACTCACCTACAACACGAGCACGTTCGTCCCGAGCGTCAGCGCAGTGGCGGCCGGCGACATCGACGACCACGACACGCTTTACAGCAAGATCGACCCCGACGACAGCGAACTCGACGCCTTCATGTGCGCCAGTGACAACGAGGGACACACGCTGATGACCGAAGAACTCGGCGAGTGGATCCTGACCAGACTCCAGGGCGCATAACCACTGCCGTGACGTTGACCGGCTCCCGGTCCTGGCACGACCGAGGAGACCCGGGATCCGGTCACCGAGCCGTCCGGCCGCCGTCACAGCACGCGGCCGTGCGCACAAGTCCCGCGAGGGCAAGGGAGCGACTGTGCCCTGTCTGCACCCTTCACTGCAACCAGCACCGATCCGGTCAAGCGGTCAGTTCCACACCCTACGTCCAAGATGCCTGGTGCACAGACGGTCACTGACCACATACCTGCGACCACGATCGCCATGCCTGGCGGGTCCGGCCCACGATGGACGAGGTTGAGCTCCCGCGGGACGGCGCGCCCACCCGTGGTTGCCGGGTAGGCCGTTCAGGTGGGCCAAGTGCCGAGTGCGTGGGCCAGGCGGTTGCTCTGCTCTCGGGTGATGCCCTGGGCGAGGCGAGTCCCACACCGCGGACTCATGTGCCCGTCGCAGTGCAGGATTCCGAGGAAGGGCTCCTGGTTGCCTGAAAGCGGAGAGGCGGCAGGAAGCGTCCATTCAGCCGGCTCCCACGAGGCGTGGTCGGCAAGCAGCGCTTCCGCGAGATGTGGGGCCAGCGCTGTGGGTACGCCTGCCCGCACCAGCGCGTCGCCGAGGACGGCTGCGGCGTCCTCGGGCACGTCCTGGTCTCCGAGCGCGGGCAGCAGGAGGAGCAGGCGGGCGTATTCGGCCTGGACTCCCGGAGCATTGAGATCGGGGGTGCGGGCGATGTGGTGGAGCTCTCGCCATGACAAGCCCGGGCCGGGCCTGATGCCCGCTGACGGTGGCCAGGTGGCCATGCCCTCCCCACTCGGGGTGTGGGTGATGAAGTACTCCGTTTCCGGATCATCGGGGAAGTTGCGTCCGAGAATCAGCGCGGTATGGCCGTCATCAAACGGGATCCGGAAGACAGGCCAGTGACCCTCGTCGCCGAGCGCATCGCAGGCCGCGTCGGCGTCAGCCCCGTCGGCCCATTCCGGAACCGGGTCGTACTCCTCTGTCTGACTCAGCCACATCAGGTAGGCCGCCCAGAACCCCGGCAGCGCCAGCAGCTCCTCCCCCAACCCGTGTGATATTCCCGGCTGCTGAGAGCCTGACGAGCCCAGGCGGGGGCATCAGCGGCCGTCGCGGCGCCACTCGTAGCGCCATGCGGCGTCGAGGTAGTACTCCTCGGCGAGGAAGCCGGGCTGCGGCGGACCAAGCCGGCGTGCCGCTTCCACGCACCGTTCGTCGTCGTGCAGGGCGAGCCCTTGCACTGCGGCGACCTGAACCTGGCGGTCCACGTCGTCCAGCAGAGCAGCCATCGCATTGGCGAGGACGGGACCACGGTCCCCGCCCTGGCCGACCGTGAGGCAGGCGTCCCGCCGTACTGCCGTGTCCACGTCCGTCATCAACACCAGCAGCGCCTCACGAACATCATCGGAGAAGGCAGGCGACTCGGACCACGTGCCCACCCCGCGCGCCACCGCGCCCCGCACCCGAGGATCGGGGTGGCCGGCGTAAGCCAGGAGCGCCGCGTCAGCACGCGGATCGGCGTGCTCTCCGAGTGCGACCAGCACCTCGGTGAGCACCGCGAGATCCGCCTCCTTGACCGACCAGTCCGTGAAGATGTCCAGGGCGGGGCCGGCGAACGCGTCCTCGTCACTGTCATCGAACAGATGCGTCAGCCGCAGTACCTCGGCACCGAACAACCGGTAGGACGGGTCCGCATGCGTGCGCAGCGCCGCGGCCGCCGACCAGATCGCCTGGTCCCGCCGCCCGGCGAGCCGGACGGTGGCACTTCCCCATGCGGAGTGGTGCTGGTCGTGGCCCAAGGCGCGTGCCATCAGCTCCTCAAACGAAGTGTGGACGCCAAGCAGCTCCTCCAGGTGTGTGAGGATCGCCCCGTGCCCGTCCCGGACGGTCATCCGGCCGAGGGTGAACTCATCGACGCTGTAGTACTCGTCGTCCTCGACCCGGGTACGGACGAGGGCATCCTGAGAACCCGTGCGGCGCCGCAGTTCGGCTTCGACCCCCGCCTCGTGCCAGCGGCGCGCGAGATCCCGCATCTCCGAAAGCTCGGACACGGGGTACCGGTACCTGCCCTGGATCCTGTCGTCCAGGAGCGCCTCTACCAACGCGGGCGAGCCCGAATCGACCGCCTCGCGCAGCGACAGCAACTCGACCGGTCCACATCGGCCGACATCTGCACCGTACTGGAGCATCAGTTGGGCGAGGCCGCCGGCGCGCATCCGGACCGCCAGGCAAAAAGCGGCGTCCCACATATCGGGATCGCTGTCCTCACGGAGAAGGCTCTTCACCAGGGCGGTGTCTCCGGCCCGGACCGCGGAAATCAGGGCGGACTCGCCGTCCACTGCATCGCTCGTACCCATACCCGCGCCCATGACCCCGCTCCCCCTCGCGTTCCCGCAGCTCGGGAAGTCTATGGCTATCGGATCGGTGCGACCCCCTGCGGCGCCTCCACCGCCTCCGCAATCAGCACCTCGGCGCGGGTATTGCAGCCGTCGCCGGGATTCTGGCCGGCGTGCCAGTGCTTGAAGCTGGTGCGCTGGTAGCCGGTACGGTCCTCGATCGCAACCGGCAGCGCGGACACCGCAACGCCCATCGGAAGAAACTGCGGCACCGTGCGCTCTGCCAAAGCGAACTGCCGCGCGCAAACCACCGCGCACAGCCGGTTCGGATCAACCAGTGGGGCGCCGGCAATGCTTCGTCTCGGACAGGAAAGCCGAGATCCGCTTCGGCAAGGGCGGTGCGGACGATACCGAGGACGCCGAGGTGATCGTCCACGAGTACGGCCACAGGTGCACCACTCGTAGGTCCCCGGCCTCGTTATCTCCCCGGACGCGGGTGCGGTCGGCAAGGCGTTCGGCGATCACCTCGCGGTCGAGGTTGGCGCGCACGCGCACGACGTCTACGGTTGGCCGCGCAAGACTGATCCGGCGTGCGTTGGCGAGTGGGCACGCCGCCGCCGAGCGTGAGGCCGGTTACCCGGCGGGCGTTGCCGGGTGCGGTCCTTCGCCGTGCGGACCGGCAGGGCGCCGGGCGAGCCGGAGCGTGGCTACGTAGGCGACCACCACGGCGACGATCACGAGCGGCATCACGTCCAGTCCCTCACTGCCGAGGAGCAGGCTGGCCAGCAGCACGGAGGTCATCGGCAGCTTCAGCATGGCCACCGCCATGGCGCCGATGCCGATGGCGAATCCGGCGGTGGTTCCCAGGCCGGGCAGGTGGGAGAGGGCGAGGCCGCCGGCAGCGCCCGTGAACAGGGCGGGGAAGATCGGGCCGCCGCGGAAGGCGCTCATCGAGGCGCAGTAGGCCAGTACCTTGCACACCAGCAGGACGATCAGAGTGGCCGCGGTGTAGGTCGCGCTGTCGGCCAGCAGCGGGCCGAGTGCGTCCTGGCCGGAGAACAGCACGCCGGTGGCGGGCCGATCGGTGATCACTGCGTAGAGCAGAGCGATGACGCCGATGGCGGCGCCCATCAGGACGGTGAGGGGCAGCCGGTGGCGGTCGACCAGGTCTTGCAGGGCGAGCGAGGTACGGCGGATCGCCTCTCCGAGGAGGGCTGCGAGGGCGCCCGCCAGGATCGCCCAGGCGAACTCGCCGAGGGTGGGCCGGCCGGCGGGCGGTACGTGGGTCAGCGCCAGCGAGTAGGTGCCCAGGCCGGTCCAGGTGCCCAGACCGGTGAAGGTCAGCGACCCGACGCCGGCGGAGAGCAGACCGGGTACCAGTACTACGCCCATCATCGGGCCGCCCAGCCCCGTGGCTTCCATCAGCAGGAAGGCGCCGACCAGCGGGGATCCCAGCAGTTCGCTGATGGCGGCGAAGCTGCCGGCCGCGCCGATCACGGCGGCGGCGCTGGGCGGGGCATCGCGTTTGAGGAGTCTGACGGCGCAGACGGCGAGCCCGCCGCCGAGCGCGATCAGCGGGGCCTCCGGGCCGAGGACGACACCCAGGCTGAGCGATGCGATCGCGGCGATCACCACACCCGGCAGCGCGGCGACCGAGGGTGTGCCGCCGGTCTTGAACCCTTCGGCCGGCTTGTGGCCGCCGCCACCGGGCAGGTACCGGATCGTCAGGGCCACCAGCACTCCCGCGACCACGAGCAGCGGAATCGCCCACCAGTCGGGAGTGACGCGGAAACCGAGGGCTTTCGGCAGGTCGTCGTAGACCAGCGACTTGAGCTCGGAGACCAGGGCGAGGTAGCCGAACGCGGCGGCGGAGATCGGGAAACCGAGCAGGGCAGAGATCACCAGCACCGCCAGGTATCCGCGGGTGCGGACGATCGCCTGCGGGTCCTGGGGCGCGGCAGTGGTGCCGGCAGACTCGGCAGACTCGGCAGACTCGGCGGGCGGTCCGGCAGCCATGTGCATCGTCTCCTCGAAGATCCGGCCCGACCACAACATCGGTGGCACGGGGCTGAGTCTGCTGCTGGCACGGGCATCGGCGGGATCAGCCGTCCGGCGGTGACCGGGGCTGAGCCGGGAGCTGACCTGCCCGGACGGCGCCGACCAGGGCCTGGTGGTCCCGCCCCGCTACACCTGGAGGCTGCGCGGGCGGGGCCTGCACCGGACAGGGCCGAATCCTGCAGGGTGGCATGCGGTGCAGGTATACCCCTGCTCCGGTCCCGGCCACCGGCTGTCCCTCCTGCCTGGCTGGGCGGCGCCCCCGCCCGTCCGCCGGTGCGCCTGCGTCCTGCGCATCATCGCGGGCGCAGCCGATCGTGTACCGCTGCGGCGCGCTCAGACTCCGCAATCCGTGGCAGTCGCATTCGCATTCGCGGAACCCTCTGCGACACAGGTGCCCGTCGTATGCTCGCCCATGGCACCGGGCGCCGGCCACTGCGCGGTTGGCCGGACCATGGCGGGGTGCCGGCGCCCGCTCCGGGCGAGCAGGTTCTGCCCGTGGCCGGCAGTCTTCGTCCGCCCGGCTCACCGCGCCTCGCCCCCGGGCGGGGCGGCTGCCGTGGCGTGCATGCGCTCCCGGCCGCGGCGGGCCGCATCCACAATGACCTTGATGACCAGGCCGAAGACGATCAGGTCCGTGAGCATCTGCACGGTGACCGCCAGCTGGGCCGCCCCGGACTTGGCCGTGATATCGCCGAACCCGACGGTGGTGAACACGGTGACGGCGAAGTAGAGCCCACTGGTGTGGGAAAGGTTCCTGCCGAAGCTGCCGGGAGACTGCGCGGCCATGGCGACGTAGGCGGCCGCGAACAGCAACAGGAAGAACGGAATGCTGACGGCCAGCGCCTCGACGGCCCGCAGCGCCGGGTACTGGGAGCGGAGGATGGAACGGACCTGGACGGCGACCAGGACGACGAACCCCACGAGACCTGTGAGCAGGATCGCGACGGCGGTACTCATCGAGGAGTGGTCCAGGGGCCCGAGGTAATACAAGGTCACCAGCGTGGCGACCGAGGCCAGTACACGCAGCGCAGTCCAGACGAGCCGGCCGAACAGACGCCGTGCTCCGTGGTGACCTTGGAGAGCCCCGCCGGTGCCGGCGGTCATGATGCCCACCCCGGCCCGATGACTGCGGCCCGCAAGGACACGCCGCAGTCGTGCCACATCATGCCGCTTGCCACGCTCAGGATGATCACCAGCCCGATCACAATGACGAACGACGAGAGAGACGACACCGCGCGAACCGGCCCGTACTCCTGGCCGGAGCCGATAGCCCTTCCGGAGAAGACGGTGTGGAAGACCGTCACCGTGTCGATCCGGAGCACGCCGGTGGCGACGGCTCACGGGAGCTCTTGCCAGCCGAACCAGCCGACCAGCAGGAACCACATTGTGAACCAGAAGAAGCCGATGGACGCGCAAGCGGGACCGCGTTGACCCGGATGCCGCGGCTGCTGAACTCACCCGGGCGAGCTGATCGTGTCGGCGAACGGCCTCGTCACCTCCTGGCGGATGGCGCTCCGAGACGCGTGGGAGCCGTGCGGGCAGTGTGTGCCGGTGGTCCGCCCGTGCCCGGTGAAAAACTCCACGCTGCCTCCCCGCCAGCCGAGATCAAGCTGGGCGCGCGTGACGCCTGTTGGTGCTGCCAGTCAGCACTCGCGCAGCCCGGGAGCCGGGTCCTGTCCGGTGCTGACGTCGACGGCGGGCACGTTGCCCCAGGCGCCGTTGTCGAGCTGGGTCCAGTACCAGATGTCGTTGCCGCCCGGGTGCGGGTCGCCGTGGCCCCAGCACTGGAACCAGCTGAACGTGCCGACGAGCGTGCCGCGGGTCGCCGAGCGGTAGGAGCGGTCCGCGTAGCCCTTGGCTCCGGCCTTGTTGCCGCAGTACAGCCGGCCGTCGGAACGGACACCGCATTCGGCGGCGGACGCCGGGAAGCCGATCGCAGTCAGGCCGGCCGTCAGCGCGGTGGTCATGACCAGGACGGTGATCTTCCTGCGCAGGTTCACGTGTACTCCTTGAAAGTGGGGCGCCTTCGCGCCGAGGGGTCATGCGAGCATGGCGGGTGATCTCGGATTCGCCACCGAGGGCGATCACGCGTCCAGAGATAGCGCCCATTCGCCCACAAGGCATTGATCGTCACCCACGCGAGGGCGCGCCGAGAACACGGCTGACCGGCTCGCCCTCCGGTGAGCGCCGGGCCCCGCCTGGCGCGCATGCTTCCCCCGGCACCCCGATGACTGGCCCAGAGCGGCAGGTCAGGACGCGCTCGCCCATCGCTGACAGCCGGTTGGTGACTTTGCAGTGGTCACGCGGCGCGGCTGGTGGCTAAGCCGAAGACGTCATCGAAAGGGTGAGCCCGGTCGGTGCGGACGAGCCGGTAGGCGCCGCTCCCGTGGCGCAGGGCGTGGTCGGTGTAGTGGAGGACTTCCACGGGTGTGAGGACCTTCATGTCGCCGAGGACGTAGTAGAGCGGGGTCGGGGCGTGGACGGCGGTGAAGTGCAGTGGGCTTGGGCGCGAGCGCATTCGCGGGTGCGACAACTGCGCTCCGCCACCCTGAGCCTGCGGCTGGCCATGCTGCGGTCCAACGCGAACACCGCCGACGCCGCAAGACGGCCGCCGCCAGCCAGCCCGCCGCCGATGCGACCGACCGCGCCCGGTCCGTGCCGGCCGGCCGCTCGGGCCGTTTCCAGCAGCGTCGGCTCTGTCAGATGCTGCGTCTAGGCTGACCCCACGGACCGGCATCGAGGAGCAGCACCGTGCGGATAGAGCGTCATCAGGTAGGCGAGGCAGTTGTTTCGGCGGCGCGCGAGGACTTCGCGAATCGGATCGGAGGGCAGGTCCGGTCCATGTCGAAGGCCGGCCCGATGGCCACCTACGAATGGCAGTCGATCGCTGACGAGTTCCTCGATTACCTGGGCGCGCTCTCCGTCGGGACACCCACGCTCGACACTCCGGAGGCCAGGGCCGCTCTCAAGGACGCCGCCGAGGCCTCGGCCGGCGCCGTCTCCTTCGCGGCGTACCACCCGCACTGCACCTTCCAGGTCTTCCTCGACTACGTGAACTTCGGCATCACGTACGACCCGAGCGATGAGGACGACACCGAAGAGAGCATCACCCCTCACGAGTGGATCGACGCGTTCTGCCTCACGATCCTCAGGGACAAAGCCCAGTGGCACGGGGAGGCCTTCCACTTCGCTCGCGAGAAGTTCGCCGAGCAGGCGCAGGGCAGCCCTGCCGGCGAGCTCGCGACGGGCTTCATGGCCCAGGTCCTGGACGACACCGGGAACGACGAGGACTACCCGCCGAGCGCTCAGGCGAAGCTCGCCGCCATCGACGCCGCGCTGGCCCGCGTCGGGAGCCGGGCGAGGGAGACCGGCGAGAGCCTCCTCGACTGGCCGGACAGCGTGGCGCTGAGGACCCTGCGCGCCCTGGCCGCGGAGGACCGGGAGGGCTTCGACTCCGGACTGGCCGCCCTTCTGCTCGCGCACCGCACCGTGAACGGCCCTGCTTCCTCGCCGAGTAGCCTCCTCCCGATCCTGCCGCTCGGCCTGGCCGCGCTCGCGTACCGGACCCTGGGATGGATGCCGGCCCTCCACACCGATTACCTCCCGCATGCCCTGGTCACCGGCTTCGAGGCCAGCGGCCCGAGGGTGGGGGGATTCGGTGGTGGCCGCCGACCGGACGCGGTCGCCGCGCTGGCGGCAGGCCCGCTGCTGGTCGAACAGCCGGCCGGTGGGGAGCCCTTGGACCCGGAGATCGAGGCTTTGTGGGACAGGTCCACCCAGGAGGCCCTCAACCCGGAGGAGGGAAAACCCCTCGCCGTGTCGCGGCTCGAGAGCGCCATGCGCTACCAGGAGCTTCTCTTCAAGTGGCGCGCGGGAACCTCGGCCGATGTCACTGACGCCCAGCTCACGAATCTGCGGCTGGCCTCCCAGCTGGGGGCGGCCCTGTTCCGCATCGCCCTGGCAGAGCCCGGCACCGAGACCGAGGTGATTGTCGACGGCCGGAGCCTGCGCTGCCCGGCGTCGCGGGGCGCGACGGCAGCCGCCGGCAATTGGGCGAACGCCGCTGCCTTCGCGCTGATCACGGGCGTACGCGAGGACCTCGCCCCCCTGGTCCTTTCCGGCCCTGCGATCGCCGGTAAGGACGGCTCGGCCTTCGCCTCATACCGGGAGGCCCTCCACACCTACCTGACGGGAGACGATCCCGAGTCGGCAGCGAAGCGGGCGCTGCGCGGGGCTGAGCAGGCCAAGGAGTGGGGCTTCCTCCCGCCGCCCGCCGTGCTGCTGTCGCAGCTGGTGGAGGGCGACGAGGAGAGCTTCAACCTCGCTCTGGCCGATGCCCTCGAAGCCCACCGCGACTACTACCAAGTCGCCGACCGCACCGACGACCTCGACGCCGCGATCGACCTCAACGTCCTGGCCTTGGCCTGCCACGCCCGACGCCGGGGGTGGGACATCCGTGTCGACTCTCCCTACCTGCCCCGGCAGCTCGTCATGGCCGCCCGACCCGTCTAGGGCCTTCGCCGTACATCCGGCCGGACCACGGACGGCCTCAAACCCTGTCCATAACTTCTGCTCACACGCAGGATCGGCCAGCAGGCCGGGGCCCGGCACCGACTCCGCGGCCTGCGCCAGCACGGCTCGACCGGCGGCCGCAACACCACCCGGTAGGTAGCGCACCTGGGCAGCTTAGAGGCCAGGGGCGGTCGCGCTTCTGCTGGCCCCGTGGGTGGACGTCGGATACCGTGCTGACCCGACAGCCGTGCACATCACCAGGGCACTACGCCGGCGTCCTCGAAGAACTGACCGGTCGGGCCGCCGTCGGGCAGTGTTGCGAGTTTGATGGCGATCGCCGCGCCCTGTTCGGGGGTGCGCACCCCGCGGAAGCCGTTGAGGTCGGTCGCGACGTAGCCGGGACAGCCGACGTTGATCAGGATGTTCGTACCGCCCAGCTCCCGGGCGTACTGGAGTGTGACGGCGTTCAGGAACGTCTTCGACGGCGCGTACGCCGCGGCCACCGGACCGATTGCCTGCTCGCCACCGGCTCCGGACTGCCGGGTGAGGGAGCCGACGCTGCTGGACATGTTCACGATCCGCGGTGAGGCGGAACGGCGCAGCAGCGGCAGCATCGCGTTGGTGACGCGGATGACGCCGATCACGTTGGTCTCCACGACTGTTCGGATGGTGGCGGGATCGACCCGGGTGGGCTCCTGCGGCATGCCGCCGGTGATGGCGGCGTTGTTGACGAGCACGTCGAGGTGTCCGGCACGGTCCTCAATCAGCCGTGCGGCAGCGGTCACGCTCGCGTCGTCAATCACGTCCAGGGGTACGCCGAACGCGTCGACGCCGGCCGCGCGCAGTCGCTCCACCGCGGCCTGGCGGCGCTGAGTGTCGCGGGCGCCGACGCCGACGCTCCAGCCGAGGGCGCCCAGGCCTGCGGCGATCTCGTAGCCGATTCCCTTGTTCGCGCCTGTCACCAGCGCGATCGTTCGTTCGCTCATGGGAGCCATGCTGCTCCCGGCCCTGGTCCGTAGTCCAAGACCGATCGGGTGGACACCGATACCGTCCGGGTATTGATCCGGGGTAGCGTGGCCGCATGGAGACACGGGAACTGCGGTACTTCGTCGCTGTCGCCGAGGAGCTGCACTTCGGGCGTGCCGCGCAGCGCCTCGGGATCGCACAGCCGCCCCTGTCACGGGCGATCCAGCAGCTCGAACGGCGGCTCGGGGTACTACTTCTGGATCGGACCAGCCGCACCGCCACGCTGACCGAGGCCGGCGCGGTGCTGCTGGTCGAGGGCCGGGCGGCCCTGGAAGCGGTCGAGGCCGCCGAACGCCGGACCCGCCGCGCGGCCCTTTCCTCGACCGACGGCCCCGGCCTGATCCTGGTCACGAAGGCCAGCGCGTCCCGTGAACTGCTGGCGAACCTGCTCGACGCGTACGCCGCCGAACCCGGCGCGGTGCCCGTGGAGGTCATCCTGTGCGGCCCGGCCGAGCAGGAGCGGTTCCTGCGCCAGGGCCAGGCCGACGTGGCGCTGCTGCACCGGCCGTTCGACTCGACGGCCGGGCTCGACATGGAGGAGCTCAGCACGGAGGGCCAGGTGGTGGTCCTGCCAGTCGGGCATCCGCTCACCGCCCGGGCCCATGTGCACATGGCCGACATCACCGGGCTCCCGGGTCTGCCCCTGCCCCGTTGGCCCAACCCCGACGGCACCTACCCGCCCGGCCCCGGTCCCCAGGTCCGCGACCACGCGCAGTTGTTGCAGCTCGTCGCGCTCGGCCGGGCTTGCTCGGTCTCACCGGAGTCGTGCCGGTCCCAACTGCACGATGACCTCGCTGCCGTGCCTGTGCTGGACGCGCCGAAGGTCACTACCGTGATCGCCTGGCCGCCGCACAGCCAGTCCAGAGCCGTCGCCAACCTTGTCCGGACCGCGACACGCCTCCAGTAGTTCCACCCTGCCTGGCCAGGTTCCACCCACCGTGGCCGGCTCAGCTCGGGGCCCGTGGCCGAGTGGGTCGAAGTGACGGTTTGCGCGCCCAGGTGACAGGTATCTCGCTCGATCACACCTGGTGAGGGCCGCACTCCGGCTGCACTCCGGATATAAAATAGAACATGCGTCCGAGTTTCCTCCTGATCTGCCACGTCTGCGCACCGTGGTCACCTACCTGCGGGCCGAGCCGGGCCGGGCCGAGCGGGCGCTGAGCACCCGCGGAGGAACGCGAAGCCCTCACCGCGCGTCGGCGGCTTCTGCTCGAGCCGCCCGCGTGGCTGCTCGAGCGGGGCATCGGTGCGGGCCGGCTCCCGGTCCGCGTCCATGCAGGGGACTGCTGGGACGCACGAAAGCGCTGTACGGCCCTGAGCCGCGAGGAGGCGCGCCGGGCCCTGGCCGAGGGAGTGCCCGCCTGCCCCCACTGCCGGCCCGCTCGTCGAACGCCCAAAGACCTCGCCGCATGACAGGATTTCTCCGCCGTAGGCTGACGTCGCCTGCAGTACAGGCCCGGAACTCATGAGGTTCCGGGCCCGTTGTGCCGGCGGCGTATCACCAGCACCGCAGGACGGCAGCCCGGCTGAGGCGGCAGCCGGGCGGGCTTCCCGATCATGTGGGTCCCACTCGAGGATCGGGTTCCCCAGTGTCCAGCCCGGAACAGGGTCGGCTTCTTCGGGGCCTCGATCCTACGCGGAGCCGGTAGTTCCCCATCCGGTGACTTCAGAGCCCGGGCTGCGGACGACGGAGAGGAGTCCACCGTCGTACAGGTAGCGCTCACCGGCACAGTGCAGCAACGCCTCGTGCAATCGGCTGATCTCGGCCCGCGCCAGCGCTGCGCTGCGGAAACGGATGGTGGTGACTGCCGCCCGGGGACCGGGACCGACAGGCTGGAAGCGTCCCCAGACGACGTTCTTTGTCGCCCTTGGCGACAGTTCGCCCACTATGACGAACTCCTGCAGCAGGCCCCAGCGCGTCGCCCTCAAGGTGACCCGGCTCAACTCTTTCCAGGTCGCGCTCCATTCATGGCCTTCACGCAAGAAGTAGAGCCCGTCACCCGCCACCCGTACACAAGCCGCGTCCCCACGCGCCATGGCCAGTCCTCCCAGGCTGAACAGCGCGAGCGCGACGAAGCTCGCCAATACGGCGGGGAGGGGATGGTCCACGAAGTAGTACACGGCCACACCGAGCGGAACGGTCGCGGCGAGCATGGCCGCAACGGCGACGCGCATGTGCCCCATCGAGTACCGCACCTCGACGGGAGGCCCCGATTCCCGCTCGACAACTGCCTGGACAGGAACCGCACCCACGACCGCGTCCTCAACCGGCAAGGCAGGCGGCCTGGGCCCGCCAAGCGGCGGAGGCGGAGACTCAATCGATAGGTCCGGCGGAGCCACGGGCGGACGCACCCCCGTATCCGCGACCGTCACCGAAGGCGCCACAGTCTCCGCACCACCCCTGCTCAGCGCGGACAACACCTCCTCCGCGGACGGCCGCCGCTCCGCTCGCTTTTCCAGGCACTCGCCCAGCACCGCCCGCAGTCCCTCCGGCACACCTTCCAGGTTCGGCATCCCGTGCACGACCCGGTAGAGCAGCTCCGCCGCACTGCCCTCCCCGAACGGCATGCGCCCAGTAGCCGCGAAGCACAGAACCGTACCGAGCGAGAAGATGTCGCTGGCCGTGCCGACGCTGCCGCCCTGGGCCTGCTCGGGTGACATGAATCCGGCGGTGCCGATCGCCACGCCCGTCCGGGTGAGCATGGTCGCACCGTTCAGTGCCTTGGCGATCCCGAAGTCGATGAGCCGCGGCCCGTTCTCCGTGAGCAGGACGTTCGCGGGCTTGAGATCCCGATGCACGAGCCCCGCCCGGTGTACGGAGTGCAGCGCCTCCGCCATGCCCGCGCCGAGCCGCCACACCGCGTCCTCCGTCAACGGCCCCCTCTCCCGGACCCATTCGGAAAGATCGGGTGCCGGAATGTAGTCGCTCGCCACCCAGGGCGTCTCCGCCTCCGGATCCGCGTCGACCACGGCCGCCGTCCAAAACCCTCCGACCGCCTTCGCCGCCTCCACCTCGCGCCGGAACCGCGCCCGGAAGCCGGGGTCCGAGGCGATCTCCGGCCGGACGACCTTCACCGCCACCTTCCGACCGCTGCGCGACTCCCCGAGGTAGACCTGCCCCATGCCGCCTGCGCCAAGCCGCGCCGTAATCCGGTACGGGCCGACGACCGCCGGGTCACCGGTCTTCAACTGCTCCACATTTCCCCCGAGTGCAATCGCCTTACAGGAGAACCTAGAGCCGGCCCGCACTCGGTGTCAGCCCAACAACCGGCGTTCAGTCCATCCCGCGGATCTCCGGTGCCCTCTCCCGTATCGCCGCGGACACCATCGTGGCCGGTGTCGTCAACCCCCGCCTTATCGAGGCAGGCAGATCGCCGCCCTGCGGCAGGCCGCCCTAGACAAGCGCCAGCAAGCGGTTTGACGAGCGGACGCAGGCATCCGAAAAGGCTGGTCAGGGAAGGCGAGGAGATCAATTCCGCGCCGTCGCTCGCAGAGTGGGCGTCAGCTTGGATTTCCCCATGGCCCACGCCGACTTGAGTCAACGCATTGAGATCTTGCGCGGCCGACAACGAGCAGCGGACCGGCCTCCCCCGCGGGCGCCCTCGACCGATGACGCCGCGGTGACCCATCCCCTTACCGAAGGCCTCCGCCGTGCGCGCCGGGACCATTGCCTACTTCGAGCGCTGACCGGGCACACAGCAACGTCCCTGCTCCAGCTCGGAGATGCTGTTGGTCGATTCCGGCCCTGCCGCGACGTCGGTCCCCATGACCTGCCGCCTGTGGTCTTGGGAGCCGACGTTGTCCGTATGCGCTGGGTGTCTATGCCCGAACGAGCTGCTGACGGAATGTCGAGGCAAGATGTGAGGCTGGTCAGCCGATGGGATGCTGGGAGGGGAGTCGAGCGCACCACCAACGACGGGCGGCGGGCGGGCGCGCAGGCGCCACACGGAAAAGTCCAGGTAGTACTCCTGGTACGGAACGGCTGGTCCTGCCAGGTCGCAGCCCGCCGGGCCATGGAGCGGGACGACCACGCCGTGGCAGGGTGGGTCAAGGAGGTGTGGCCCTGCGCGGAAGGCTCGCGGCGGCCCGTGGGCCTGGCTCGTCTTCGAGGACGAAGCCGGCTTCTCCATGACGCCGCCGCAGGCAAGAACCTGGTCACAGCGAGGCCGCACCCCGGTGGCGCGGGTGCGGGGCCGTTCTCGCAGACGGATGTCGATCGCCGCGCTGATCTGCTACAAGCCCGGCCATCGGTCAACCGGCCGCGCGGCGGCGACGGTCGGCGCGACGGGCGCAAGAGCTTCTCCTGGCGCGACTACCGGGACCTGCACAACACGACACCACGAGGTCAACCTCAGTAGCATGATTGGTGCAATCGAGAGACCCGGGGGGGCGTCGTGCGAGGGTGGAGCAGGAGTCGCCGGGCGGCCCTGGCTGCGGTCGGGTTGCTGGCCGTATGCGTCGCGGGGTGCGGTCCGGGCCAGGCCTCGCCGAAGGCGGGTGCGAGCAGCCCGGCGCCGACGTCGTCAGCGTCGAAGAGTGAAACGGCCGCACCGAGCGCCACGGCGGCGACCTCATCGCCCTCGGCCTCGCCGCCCTCCTCCTCTTCGCCCTCGGCGTCCGCATCGGTTGTGACCGACACAAAGGTGCGCTCGGCGCTCGACTACTGCTCTCCGGTACCGCTCCCGTATCAATCCCAGGACGTCCTGACCATCGCCGGGATCGAACCGAGCGACGATCGTCTGGGCGCCACCCAGAACGACCTCGTCTGCCACAATCCGGACGGCGACCAGCCGTACTTCAACACGAACGGGACGATCGGGCCGTACTACGTCTCCCCGCAGGCCGTCGTTGCCCTCATCGGGACCACGGACACCAACCAGTCGCGGATGATCCCCGCCGACGTCGACGAGCTGCGGGTGGTGCTGGACAAGTGCAAGCAGCACTACCCGGTCGCCCCGCCCTTCAGCTGTGGCCCGAACTTCTACCACGTCGACTACGACTCGGCGGGCGTGATCGCCGGCATCACCCAGCTCTGGCAGTCCTGACCCCTCCGTACGGCGGCACGGCAGGCAGCACACGATGCAGCGTCAGATGCTCCGCGCTGTGGGCGGGCGAGGCCGATGTCGTAGGCGAGGATCACGGCCTGGATCCGGTCGCGGGCGCCGATCTTCGCCAGTACGCGGCCGACGTGGGTCTTGACGGTGCTTTCGGACAGGACCAGGCGTTCGGCGATCTCACCGTTGCTCCAGCCCTGGCCGATCGCCACAAGGACCTCGTGTTCCCGCTCGGTCAGAGTCCGGATGCTGGGGTGCGCCACCCGTGGAGTCCCGGCGGGTTGGCCGGGGAGCCGGTGGGCGTAGGAGTCGAGGGAGACGGCGCGTCAGTCCCGGCGCGATGACGGCGTCACCCGGGGCCACGGCTCGGATCCCGGCCAGCGGTTCTCGGGTTCGGCGTCCTTGAGCAGAAATTCGCTGGCCCCCGCGCGCAGGGCGGCATGCGCGTACTCGTCCAGGTCGAAGTTGGTCAAGATCAGGATCCGGGAGTGACCGCCCGCGGCAACGATCCGGCGAGTGGCCTCGATGCCGTCCATACCGGGCATGCGTACGTCCATCAGCACCACGTCGGGACGCAGCTCCGCTGCCTGGCGCACGGCATCGGCGCCAGGCCCGGCCTCACCGACGACCTCGGTGGCCGGAACGCTGTCCAGCAGCATGCGAAAACCGAACCGCTGCAGTGACTGGTCGTCGACGATGAGCACCGTGGTCACGGAGCGGCTCCCGCCGGGGTGGGGACGGGGGCCGGATCGAGGGCGGCTTCCACCACCAGCCCCCGTCGGGGCGTCGGCGGCTGTCGACCTGTCCGTGGTAGAGCGCGGCCCGCTCCTTCATACCGGCGGTACCCTCCCCCGGCCCGTGCCCCGGATCAGGCGCTGGGCGTTCGTGGCCGTCCTGTGGTCCGTCGTCTTCGATGGTGAGGTGGACCCGCCTGTTCTCGACGCTCAGCGTCAGCTGAGCGGTGGTGTGTGGTGGTGTGTGGTCCTGCATGGTTGAGGGTGTGGGTGAGAGCCTCTTGAGCGATGCGGCAGACGGCCAGCTGCAGCCCGTGATCCAGCGCCTCGACCTCGCCGACGGTGCGGTAGACGGCGTGCGGGCCGGCCGCGCGGACTCGCGCACACAGGGCGTCGACGTCGGCGACGCCGGGCTGTGGGCTGAGCCGCGGCTCGTCCGGGCCCTCGTCGCGCAGGACTCCCAGCATCCGGCGTAGCTCGCCGAGAGCCTGGCGGCCGGTGCCGCCGATCAGTTGGAGGGCTTCCTTGCTTCCCTGCGGCGCGAGATCCGCCGCGTACCGGGCTCCATCGGCCAGGCCGATGATGACGGACAGGTTGTGGCCGATGATGTCATGCATCTCCCGGGCGATCCGGGCCCGCTCGGCGGCCGCCGCCAGTCGGCTGCGCTGGTCGCGCTCGACCTCCAGGCGCGCCGCGCGTTCGCGCAGCGCGCCCAGGTAGGCCATGCCGATCCGCACGGCGACGCCCAGGACAGCCGCGGCGGTGGCGGCGCAGCACAGAAAGAAGATTGCGATCAGGAAGGAGACGGCAGCGCCAGACCGAGCTGCAGGGCTGCCATCACCAGCAGGAAAAGGCCGTCGTGGCGCCCCGGGCCGGGCCGCTCCTCGCGGTGCAACGGGTCGGGCCGACCAAACACCAGCAGCACGATCAGCACCAGGCCGGCGCCTCCGCACCAGGGCCCCTGTGCCTCACCCGAGCCGTCTCGGGCCTGCACGTCCTGCACGCCGCCCTGCCGGCCGGCCCTCGGGCCGGCCCTTCCGTAGCTCCGGTGGACACGGGCCGGGGGCGGCCTGACGATGGAAGAACCTCGTGGAAAGTGCCCCCGGCCCGCCCCTACGGGCGGGGCCCCACGAGGGCGCGGGGCCCATGACTGGCCACCGCTCGGGTGCTTGCGGGCCCCGCTTCCGCAGAGCCCGGCGCGCACCGGGCATCTCCGGCCGGATACGGACGCGTTGCGTCCGCCCGCTTCGATCCTTGTGTGCCTCTCCGTGGTCCCCGCTCGGCCGTGATCTCTTCGAGGGAAGGACGAACAGTGAACCGACGCATACGACTGGCCGTACTGACGCCTCTTGTCGTGTCGTCGCTGGCCTTCGGGTCGGCGTCGCTCCTCGCGGGCTCCGCGCAGGCGGCGGCGCCTTCCATGTCGTGCAGCGTGAAGCAGAGCGCCACGGCGGGCAAGTACGACGTCACCCTCACCGATGGGCAGCCAGGAGTGGATGTGATCTTCACGGGCGGCAGCACCAGACACCAGTTCACCTCCACCACCACGGCCAACGCCGACGGTGTGGCCTCCACCAGTGGCTTCATCCCGGTCGGCGCCGTCACCGCCGAGCAGGGCGACAGCAAGATCACGTGCGGCACGGTCAAGCAGGCCGAGCAGCAGGACGCCCAGTCCCAGTACTCCGCGGGTTTCAAGAAGGGCCTCGCCGACACCAAGGCCACCTGCAAGAAGGCCCAGTCGCAGAACAACTTGACGCAGCTCGACCCGAACTACGAGAAGGGCTACAACGCGGGCGCGCAGGCGGCACTGAACAAGTACTGCACCGACTGAGCGGCTAGCGTCTCCCAGGCCGGCGCCGCCCGCGACCTCGCAGCGCGCGAGGGCATCTCCTACACCGCCGCCGCCCGCCGACGCCTGGACGAACAACAGCCGGACCACGACTGGCGGGTGGCCCCGTGGTCGTCTGCGCCACCGGGTGCAACGGCTCCCCGCACGCGGTACATGTGCCGCCCCTGGCGCCGTAGGACGCCAGGGGCGGCACCTTCTACCTCCGCCGGGCCGCCGAACTACCTTCGGTCCGCGCCCGCCACCTCGCCGATACGGCTGGGTCGGCCACCAGCCACCGGCCACCGGCCACCGCTCCGAAGATGGTGTGTTTCTGCTGTCCCTGGTCTACGCATGGCTCGCCGCAGCCGAGGCAGGCGACCAGGCCGCCGTCGACACGGCGATGGAACCGCTGGACCGGGCCGCCGCCCGATGGCCGTCCGAGCAGCCCCGGGCACCGCTGGAAGCACCTCAAGCCCGGATCGGTGCCTACCTCTCGTCCCTGGACGACCGAGGGTTCCCCCGCGACACGATCGAGTCCGACTGGCTGGGTCGAAGTTGTTCGTGATGATCGCGCTCGGCGCCCGCGCCGGGTTCGAGGAGCAGTTCATGCGCCGCTACGGCCAGGGGGTCCCGCCGGCCACCTTCCACCTCGACGCGAAGGCCCGGGTCGTGATCGGGCTGCACGCCGACCGGCGGTGGGTGGCCAAGCGGGCCCCGCGAGGCGCTCTCAGGGTGTTCATCGTCGACCCGGAGGGATTCCCCCGTCCGGACGGATCCTGGTTCGACTACCCGCTGGAGGCTCCACAGACCGGTGACGTGTTCGTACGGCAGACGTCCGCCGACGCGATCAGCGAGCTGGAACGGCTGCTGACCCTCGGCGCAGACAACGCCTGAACTGCGGGGCCGGGGAACGGCGCTAGCCTCTGAGCCTGCTACCCGGCCCCGCAAGCGAGCCCCCTCCCAGTGTGAGAGTCAAGGGGGTGCCGCTTGCGCAAACCCCACGCCGACTTCGCACATGACGTACTGGGCGCCTCTGCTCCACGACGCTCCCCTTCCCGACCAAAGCGGCCCCAACCCGTCGGCCTGCGGCAGCCCTATGTCCTTGGAGGAGTCAGTCAGGATGCTCTCCGGTGCCGACGTGCCGCAAACCCCGCAGGAGTTCGTCGAGCGCACGCTGCGCGAGGCGCGCAGGATGCCGGGGCCAGGACGTAGGGGCCGGGCCCGGGACCGCACCTCGACCGTGTCCCCGTAGGCTGGTCATCCCGGCGGCTCAGATGTCGATCATCGCCACGACGCCGCAACAGTGGAGGGTGATGTAGGCGTGGTGGCCGTCCGGAGCCACCGCGATCCGGGTGGCACTACCACCGACATCGATGGGGGTGCCGATCACCTTGTCGGTGCTCGTGTCGATCACGGACACGGAGTCCGATGCGAAGTTCGTGACGTAGGCGCGGCGGCCGTCGGGGGTTACCGCGACATCGTTCGGTTTCCAGCCGACAGGGATGGGGCCGCCGGTCACCTTGTCGGTCCTCGCGTCGATCACGGACACGGTGCCCAACTGGTCGGTGACGTAGACGTGGTGCCCGTCGGGCGTCACCGCCACTCCGGCCGGGAAGTCCCCGATGGAGACATGCAGGCCGACGACATGGTCAGTGCTCGTGTCGATCACCGAAACAGGAACGGGCCATCCGGCGGAGTTGGTGACATAGGCACGGTGACCGTCAGGAGTGACCGCCACGCCGAACGGGCTACCGCCTACATGGAGCGGGCTGCCGACCACCGTGTTGGTCGTAGTGTCGATCACCGACACGTCGTCCGACCCGGCGTTGGCGACATACGCGCGGCGGCCGTCAGGAGCAACCGCCACCCCGGCGGGCGTGCTGCCGACATGGATACGGCCGACCACCTCGTTGGTCGTAGTGTCGATCACCGACACCGCGTCCCATCGGGAGTCGGTGACGTAGGCACGATGGCCGTCAGGCGTGACCGCCACCCCGACCGGGGTGCCGCCGACACGGACGCGGCCGACCACCTTGTTGGTCGTTGTGTCGATCACCGATACCCGGAACGAGTTGGATTCGGCGACATAGACGTGGTGGCCGTCCGGCGTCACCGCGACGCCTACCGGTTGGCTGCCGACGCGGATGAAGACGGGGTCGGTGGCTGCCGTGGCCGCGTGCGGCGACACCAGCACGCCGGCCAAGGCGAGCAGAACGGCCAGCGTGCACCGCATCGCACAGCGCCCGAGCCGACCCGCGAGGACCGGGTGCCGGCGGTGGGAAGCGAGGGTACTCATAGTGGCCTCCTGTCCGTGGTGCGCCAGGCGGGCCACGAGCCACGGGTGCCCGGGCAGGGACACCGATCGTGATGCGCTCTCCCTCCCCAGCATGACGCCTTCATCCGCGCCTGCAACCGGGACTCACCCGGCGCGCCGCCCCCGCTGTGGCCGGGGAGGAAAAGTGACGCGCACAGCCGGGTTGATCCCGCAGCGGCTGGGGCACACCAGGACCGCCTACGACAAGCTGACGGTGCAGGCCAACTCCACGACGCTGGCCTCCTACTCCAATTTCAACAAGAACACCGGCTACGCGCAGAAGTCCTTCGACCTGTCCTCGTTCGCGGGGCAGTCGGTGACCCTCAAGTTCACCGGAACCGAGGACTCCAGCCTGCAGACCTCGTTCGTGATCGACGACACCGCGCTCACCATCAGCTGACCGCTCCGTGAACGACGGGCCCGGACCGCAGGCATCGGTTCGGGCCCGTCCGCCCGTGCGGCGCCGCCCGCGCCTCTCAGCCGACGATTATGGTCACCTGCCAGCGGGACATCGCCGTACAGCTCATCGCGCCGGGCGCAGCCGACGCGGGACAGTTCCGAATCGTGGCCGTGAGGATCGCCTGGCCGGCCGACACGCCACGGAAAACGTGATCCGAGACGGCGGCAAGCGCCGTCCCCGACACGGTCACCGGCACGTCGGCGGACCCCGCCAGCAACACGCGCACCGTGCCGTGCATGTCCACGCAGACCCGATGGCCATTGTCGGCCGTCGTGACGAGCACCTGTTCGCCGTTCACACAACCGGCCTCGGACGACGAACCCGCCTTCGCCGCCCCGGACGCTTGATCCACCGCGCCCGCGCCGCATCCGGCCGTGACCAGCAGCACAGCGAGAACCGCACCTACACGCCCACGCATCCGACGACCTCCCCGTACGGAGCAACCCGGTCGGCGCTTGGACGCAGCCCGCACGCTCCGGGTTCCACTGACCACAGTGCTTTCGCACGTCCTATTCCTACTCTTCCCCCATCACACCGGGGGTGAACAGCTCCAGCCCCCAACCCCGTCACAGGGTGTGACAACCGGAGGAGCTCACCCCACGCCCAGCAGGCCGCACACCCCCGCCTTTCGTAGCCAAGAAGGCCACCTCTCGAACCGGACTGAACACCGGGTTCGAGAGGCGGCTTCCGAGAGGACGGCCGCCACCCTCCGGGGCGGCCCCCGGCGGCCCCGCTGGGAAGTGCCTGGGGAGTTCCGGGGCCGTACGGGGCCCTCTGGGAAGTTGTCGCCGCGTAAGCCAGAAAGCCCGTGACAGATCGCGACAGACCGCGAAAGAAGCAACACCGCAGGTCAGCGCCATGTAATGGTCTGATAGCCCAGCTCAGAGCCCGGACTCGGGGCCTACCTGACGTACATGCCGAGGCCGTGGCCTCAACCAGGGAGCCGGCGTTCGGCGGTGACGCCCGCCCCGGCCCGCCTCCCAGGCGTCTGGCCTGGAAGCGCCGCAGAACTCGGCCGGGGTGGGGGCCGAGCCGGCCGCAGGGCCTCGCGAACCCGTTCCGCGATCTCCGCCCGACTCCCTCGCTGCCGCCCCGCAGCCGAGATACGACCGCCCCACAGAAAGCCCGGCCCCGGCCGCGCACACGTAACTCGAGGCCTCTTGACGGATTAACCACTGTTTATGCTGATACATCCGTCGCCTTGGGAGGGATTCCCGGACCAGTCACGGACCAAATCCACACCTTGGCGACGTCGACGGCCAGAGCATTCACCGGGATCAGTGTCCGGCTCACAAGCCGGCGCCGGGTCGAGTCGGTAGCCGTGGCCGCGGAGTGTGGTGATCTGCGGCAGGCTGACGGTACGCGGCGCAGCGGCCTCCGCCGTGTGCAGGCGGCGGCGGAGGGAGGCCATCGTGACGTCGAGGGTCTTGGTCGGACCGAACCAGTCGCGCTCCGACAGTCCCAGCAGATGGTCAAGATCTTCCCGCAGCTTCCCCTCCACACCCCCGGTCTCCCCTGAGCGCGCCAACCGCGCCCCGCTTTCCCCAACATCCGTCGGCGGACCGGCTGTCGAGCGATCAGCTCTCGTCCCGGGCGCTGACATGCCGTCAAGGGACATGACGTCCAGGGCGGCGCCGTTCAGGGGAGTGTCCATCTTGATGGTTCTTCAGGCGACTGATGTCGCTGTGGAGTTCACAGGCTGGGCTGGAGCCGAGGCAGGCACGGCCTCCGGGTGATCACGAGGTGTCGAGTCCCTCATCGCCACGACGGAAGACCGTGCGCCCCGCGGGCCCGCCACAGGAAACCGGGTCGCGCGCGAGTGCCGACTCAGCGCTCCTGGACGAACGCGTGGTCCTTGCGTGACCCGTCGGAACAGGAACGATTCTCCGCGGCAGTCATCTTGCGGGTTTTCACCACCACCGCATTAGACGTGCCGTCGGTGCCGTTCTTGGCGGGCCCGGTGATCGAGTCCTGGAAGAACCAGTAGTAGTGGCCCCACTTGGGGCTGTCGTAGTGGGTCTGCCACGTACCGGAGACCTTCTGCATCACCTGGGCGCGGGAGATCCAGCCCACCTCGCCGGGCTTCACCGTCATGCTGAGCGAGCTGCTCTCCGAATGAGTGCTCGACCAACTGTGGCCGTAACTGGCCGTTACGCTGAGGTCCACGATCCCCGCGACCTTACCGCCCGCCGTGACGGACACACCCAGCGTGTCGGTGGAGCCCACCGTGTCGTCCCAGGTCATCGTCTGGGTGGAGTCGGATGTGCTGCAGTTGAACAGTGAGTTCGACACCTGACGGAACTCGCCCAGATAGGCCTTCTCGAGCTTGGGCTCGTTGAACGTGCACTTGCCTCCACCCGAACCGCAGTCCTCCATGAGCTGCTGCCGTGTCGGCTGGTCGGCAGCGGAGGCCGGAAGGGCGGCCGCCACCGCCACGGCCCAGGCCGCCACCGTCACTGCCAGCGCACGGCCTGCATAGAGCCGGACGGAACTTGTCGTCATCGTGATACCTCTCACCATGCTGTGGGGGGCAGTGAACCACCGCACGCCCGGGTCGAGTCCAAACACCCCAACACGTGCGATCACCGCCTGCTGCATCTGAGATTCTCGCGACCAGCTAGAAGCACACCGCACAAACAAGCCACCTCGCAGCACACCACAGCCCCCGAACCCCCCAACCCAACGCAAGCAACACCTCACCCACGGTGCGCCCTTCGCCCTCCCACCACGCCCGGCACATCTGCGCACCGCTTCCCCGAGCCAGGCGCCCATGCGGCGTTCCTCCGGACCCCGGTCTACCGGACCGGAACCGCTGATGTGGCTGGAGGGCTACCAGGCCCTCCGCCGCTGGCGGGCCGAGAACGGCATCAGCGGCCTGTACGCCGGGGATGGCCAGCGACGCACCCCAGGCGCACGCGCGGATGTACGCCTCGGCGCGGTTGACGAACAAGTATGACCACGCCGCCAGCCGTTTCGGCTGGTCGCAGCCCCCATCGGCTCGCTCCGCGGTCAGCCGGCCGGTCGGCCCGGACGGAGCCGCTCCGTGGTCGTCGAATTCGTCGTCGTCGGCCCGGGCGTACGGTTCGTCGTGCGCGAGCGAACCCTGGAGGAAGGGAGCACGCATTCCCGGCGCTGGACCTGCTGCCCCTCAGGGCCCGGATGCGCCAGAACCCGGCGTGCACGAAGTTCGTTTTCCTTGAGGGGCAGTTCCCGACCCTGCTGAGCTCACCGCCCCGTGAGCCAAGCTGATCGCCGACCGTACGGCGGGGCGTGGGGCAGCGAGCGTCTACCAGGCGGGATGCCTCGCCGCATCGGCTACGACGGTACGGGAGTTACGGTCAGGGCCGGACCGGCCGTTCACCCGTACGACCTTCCACCGCTCGCGAGGCTATGCGGACCTGCGGCGGAGGAAACGGATGACACCGTAGACGACCACGAGCAGCAGGATGACGACGACCGCGACGATCACGAGCTTCTTGATGAACCCGCCGCTCTTCTTCTTGCTCTTCTTCTTGCTCTTCTTGTCTCCGGTGGTGACCTGTACCGGGGAGGACACCGATGCGCCGGAGAGAGCCGTCGAGTTGGTACCTGCTGCGGCGAGCCCGCCCGGCGTGAGCACGATCGCGGCTGCCGGTGCCTGCCGAACGACCGGTGCGGCCGCCGAGGCGGTCGCCGCAGGGCCCAGCAACAGCCCGGCCAGTACGAGGACCGGCAAAAGCGCCGACGCTGCCGCCCGCCCCGCCGACGCTGCCGCTGGTATCGGGAACGTCTTCACACCATGGTGTCTCTTCATGCTTACCCTATTCTGTGATGTCTCGACCGGGTCCGGTGGTGCCCGGGCCGTGGGAGCCTCAGAGCATCGTCGGTGACTTCGACTGCCCCGGCAAGGACATCGAGCATGACGGACAGGGATTCGACGGTCGGGGTCGGGGTCGGTCCGTCGGGTGCCACCGGCCTGGGCGGCCCCCGGTGGACAACGTCCGCGACAGCGTCTCCGCCTGGGTGGCCATCGAAGCCGGTGGGTGCCGGCCCACCTCGTGGGGGACATCCCGGTGGCGGGGTCCTAGCCTGGACGAATGAAGGGTGGTCCGATCACGCTGTGCCTCGCCGGGGACGTGATGCTCGGGCGGGGCGTCGACCAGATACTTCCGCACCCCGGTGATCCGGTGCTGGCGGAGGCGTACCTCCGGGACGCCCGCTCCTACGTCGCCCTGGCGGAGGCCGCGAACGGCCCGGTTCCCTATCCGGTCGGCTTCTCCTGGCCGTGGGGCGACACGCTCGGCATCCTCGACCGGACCGCACCCGACGCCCTGGTGCTCAATCTGGAGACCAGCGTCACCCAGAGTGACGACTTCGCCCCCGGCAAGGCGGTCCACTACCGGATGCACCCCGCCAACCTGCCCGCGCTGGCCGCGGCCCGGCCCGACGTCTGCGTCCTGGCGAACAACCACGTCCTCGACTTCGGCCGCCGCGGGCTGGCGGACACGCTCGACGCGCTGGCGGGCGCAGAGCTTCGTACGGCGGGAGCAGGGCGCGACGCGGACGGGGCCCGCCTGCCGGCAGCCGTCCCCGTCGACGGCGGCCGGCGGATCCTGGTCCACTCCTTCGGCATGCCGTCCAGCGGAGTCCCGCCTGACTGGGCCGCCACCGCCGACCGGAGCGGGGTCGACTTCGTATCCGCGGCGTCCGATGCCGCGGCGGCCGCGGTGGTCGCCCGGATCCGGCAGGCGAAACGACCGGGTGACCTCTCCGTCGCTTCGGTTCACTGGGGATCCAACTGGAGCTACCTCGTCCCCCGCGACCAGGTCCGCTTCGCGCACGCACTCGTCGACGGCGGCGCGGACCTCGTGCACGGGCATTCCTCGCACCACCCCAGGCCGCTGGAGCTGTACCGCGGGAAGCTCATCGCCTACGGCTGCGGCGACCTGGTCAACGACTACGAGGGCATCACCGGCTACGAGAACTACCGGGACGACCTGCGGCTGCTCTACTTCCCCGTCCTTGAGCCCGACACCGGCAGACTCATCGAAGTGCGCATCGCGCCCCTGCAGGCCCGGCGGATGCGGCTCCAGGGGGCGCAGGCCGAAGACCGCCGGTGGCTCCAGGACCTCCTGGACCGGATCAGCCGCGGCTTCGGCCCGTGCACCGCCTCCGGGCAGGACGGCACACTCACCCTCGGCGCGCGGCACAATCGAGGGTGAGGAGCATCGAGGGTGAGGAGCGCGGTGTCCGCACCCCGGTGCCGGACTGGAGGGTGATCAGATGCCTGGGACCCGGTCTCGTTCGCGCTATGTCCCGGACAAGGGCCTCACCACGCGCATGGTGACGACGATGTTCCTGATCGGACTGCTGTACGTCGTCTTCGTCGGCGCCCTGATGGTCCTGCTCCGGGGTTCGTGGCCCGTCATCCTGGTGATCGCGGGCGGTCTGTTCATCGCGCAGTTCTGGTTCAGCGACCGGATCGCCGCCTTCAGCATGGGTGCCCGTGAGGTCACCCCGGAAGAGGCGCCCGAGCTGCACGGCACCGTGGACCGCGTGTGCGCCCTCGCCGGCATGCCCAAGCCGCGCGTGGCGATCGCCGACAGCGACGTGCCGAACGCGTTCGCCACCGGCCGGGGCGAGCACACCGCGCTCGTCTGCGTCACCACCGGCCTGCTCCGCCGTCTGGAGCCGGAGGAGCTCGAGGGCGTCCTCGCGCACGAGCTGTCGCACGTAGCCCACCGCGATGTGGCCGTGATGACCATCGCGTCGTTCCTCGGCGTCCTCGCAGGAGTGATGACCCGCGTCGCGCTCTACAGCGGGCTCGGCCGCAACAGCCGCGACAGCACCACCGCCGTCGTGGCGCTCCTGGTGCCCCTGGTCAGCGCCGTCGTGTACGTGATCAGCTTCCTGCTGACCCGGCTGCTGTCCCGCTACCGGGAGCTGTCCGCCGACCGCGCCGCAGCACTGCTGACCGGCCACCCGTCGGCGCTCGCCTCCGCGCTGACCAAGGTGACCGGGGAGATGGCCAGGATCCCGAGCCAGGACCTGCGCAAGGCGGAGCCGTTCAACGCGTTCTGGTTCGCGCCCGCGTTCTCGTCCCGGGAGAGCCTGGGCCGGCTGCTCTCCACCCACCCGACGCTGGAGGAGCGGCTGGACCGGCTGGGCCGGATCGCGGCGCAGCTCGGCCGTCCCTGAACACGCCCCCCTTGGACGAGAGGTACTCCCCGTGGGACTGCTCGATGCGATCCTCGGCCGCAGCAAGCCGGTACGCCCCGACCTCGACCGGCTCTTCGGCCTGCCCGGCGCGGCGATCACCCTCCAGGCCGCTGCCGGTTTCACACCGACCGGTACCGGCTCGGTGTGCTTCGCGAGCGTCGAGGGCGGCGCGTTCGCCGGGCTCCAGGAGGAGGTACGAGAGCTGCTCGACGCCGACACCGGCCGCGGCGGCACACCGGTCGAGTTCAGCGAGGACGCGTACGGCTACACCTGGATCCTCGCCCGCCACCCCGCCGAGGACACGCCCGCCCTGGTCAACGACCTGCACGCGGTCAACACCCTTCTTCAGGACGCGGGCTTCGGGCCCCAGCTGCTCTGCTCCCTGATCGGCTTCCGCGAGGCCGCCGGGGAACGCACGCTGTCGCTCGTCTACCTCTACAAGCGCGGCACCTTCTATCCCTTCGCTCCGCTGCCCGCGCCGGCGACCGGGAAGCGCGACAACGCGTTGGAGCTCCAGATCAGGGCGGTGCTCGCGGACGACCTCCGGATCGAGCCGGACCTGGGCCGCTGGTTCCCCGTGTGGGGCGCGCCGGGCCTCGGCTGAGGCCTTCGGGCACGGGCGGCGGCGAGGCGTTCCTTCGTGCGTACGAGCCTCGTGATCCATTGTGACCGAGGGACCCCCCGCTCCTCGGGTTGCCCCATAGGTCACCCGCTGACGACCGACCGCTGCCACCACACCACCCCGTCACACGAGAGGTCACCGTGCCGGTCCGTACGAGGCGCTCGCCTCGGGAGTGACCTCCGCGCCTGCACGAACGGCCTGCGGCGCAATGAGTTCCGCGTTCTCGGCATCGACCATGATGCGGGGCGCCGTGCCGCCGGGCCGGCTCGGGCCGACGGATGCGACGTGGTCTCCGGGCTCCGGAGAGGTGTCCGCCGGGAAGAGCCAGACGGGGCGCCACCGATCCGCAATGCTCATGGCAAGCAGGACCGGTGTACCGAGGTGTTGTCCGGGGGCGGCTTCTGCTGCGATGGCCCGCGCTTGTACGTCGTCCACCTGCACCGGCGGCAGCGAGGGATTCGGCTCGTCGAGCGCGACGAACGACGCGACGAGACCGCTGCCGTCCACCACGACGTCGAGCCGCATCGGCATGAGTACGCCCCGGTCCGTACGCCGCCAGGAGACGAGGCGGCGGCCGGTGTCCCCGAGCGGGGATGACGTCACGGTGGCTCCGTCCGCCCATGCGAAGTGCGCCTTCACGTACGTCTGCGCACTGTGCACCTGAGCGTCGGCGGGCAGTTCGGCGTCGGCGGCAGTGCGGTGCGTCTCCAGGCTCCGTGTGCCGCGCACCGGCTTGAGTGACGGCCAGGCCACCTCGGTGAATCCGACGTCCGATGTCACCACCAGGACCCGTTCCGCTTTCGGGTCCGGATCGGCGGCCGCCTGCACGCGTGCGATGCGGGTGTCCGGTCCCCACAGCGAGCGCGCGACGCGCACGGCCCCCGCCCGCTGTTCCTCGGGGACTTCGGGTGGCGAGGTGTTGGTGGTCGTTGTCGTGCGAACTGCCGTGGTGAATACCAGGAGGACCACACCCGCCAGCGCCGCCATGGTCAGCGCGGTTACCCGAGCGGCCTTCTCGGCGCGCGGCTGCGGAGGTTCGGCGCTGAGGCCGCTGCCGCCACTGCGGCGGTGCCAGAGCGCGCCGAGGAGGACTCCGGCAACCGAGCCGACTGCGTTGGCCACGAAGTCGCCGGAATCACAACTCCGCCCGATCTCGCCGACCAGTGCCTGCACCAACTCGGTGGTCAGGCCGAGCAGGAGAACACCGGCCAGCACGAGCCGCTTCCGCCGGAAGAGCATGACGGCGAGGAACGACACCGGCACCGTCATGCACGCGTTCAGGCCCCATTGGGGATCGAGCGCCCGGCCGAGCCCGTAGTGGTCGACGGCGCAGGTACCGCCGCCACTTCCCCGGCCTACAGGGGCCAGCGTCGCCGCGAGTTGCAGTGAGAGGGCGCAGCCGAACAGGGCCGACGCCGGCTTCGGCATCCCCGTACGACCTGCCGTCAGCAGCGCGGCGGTGACGAGGACGACGGTCGTGGCCCCGAAGGTCCACCAGACGGCCGGGGCACCGATGACGAAGAGTTGGTCCATGCCAGTCCCTTTGCCGACTCTTTCGGATGGGGTGCGGAAGGCGCGGGGCGGACCGGGCAGGTAGCCCGGTCCGCCCCGCGCCGGGTCAGCAGACCGTGACCGGGGGCACTTCGTAGCGGTTCCCACCGGCGTCCATGAAGCCGACCACCGGTAGGCAGTCTCCGTAGTTCGCGGCGGGCCAGGAGAAGTAGCGCGTGGTACCGGCGGACTGGGTGAAGGCACCCTGGTCCCACCACGTCCCGCCTCGGTTGTAGTGGCCGAACCGGGCCGTGATGGTGCCGCCCCCGGTCTTCTCGTACGAGTCCTGCACCTGGGCCCAGTCACCGTTGCGGTTGGCCAGTACGGTGCAGAGGACACCGTTGGTCAGGGAGGTGCAAGCCGCCGTGCGGGCCTGGGCGGGCACGGCGAGCGCCAGTGAAACTCCAGTCAGGGCCATGACAATTCCGGCGCGGATGGTGCGGGTGGTTCGGGACACGGTTCTCCTTCCAGCGGGAACGGAACGAACGAGTGACGGGTGGCGGGTGCCGGGACGCACCGCCTGGGCGAGGGTCAGCCGTGCCACTTGGTGAGCCCGGAGTCGCTCCAGTCCTCCCAGCGGTGTTTGAAACCGGCCCTGACCTTCGCGTTGTCCGGCCAATAGACCATGTTTCCGTAGTTGGAGTCCTCGGTCTCGAAGAAGCCCCACCGCTCCCACGACTGTCCGTCGTCGAACGAGCGGTCTATCCAGCCCTGGTAGTAGCCGCAGCCACTGGCGACCGTCAGGCGGGGCCACGCGTACCAGGCGCCGTCCTTCCGGCCGGAACGGATCTCCAGGGTCGCGCAGCCGGGATCACTCACCCGGTCGTCCGTATCCTTGACTTCCCAGGAGTAATTGCCCGGATCGGTTTCGTTGCACTGGTCGCCCCAGCCACAGGACAGGCCGGCCGCCAACGTGGAGCCGACCGCCCCGTCCGGGCGTGGCGTGGCGACGCCCGGACCTCCCGGCTGCGACGGACTCGCCGTCGCGGTTCCGGCCAGCGACACCAGGAGCATCCCCAGGGAAATTCCCGTCCATACCGACTTCCTGATCATCCATCCGTCCTTTCGTTTCGGTCCCGCCCGCCCCGTGCCGGGCGGAACTCCTCCGCACAGCGCCTGGACCCGGCTGCACTCCGATGCGGAGGGTGGAGGTGGGTTGTCCGGTGCAGCCCTTGCCCCGACAGTGCCGGGCGGCGCCATGGATCCGCCCCGGATCCGCCATGGCCTGAACATGCCTGCGCCACCGGCTGTGCGACGCGCCTTCTGGCACCGTGTGGCGGTGGAGTTGAAGGTGCTCGGGCCGATCGAGGCGACGGACCAGGGCGAGGCGGTCCCCCTGCCCGGTGGAAGGGCACGGACCGTGCTTGCCGCTCTCGCCCTGCACCACGGGCACGCCGTGTCCGTGGAGCGGCTGGTGGCTGCCGCCTGGGGAGGCGATGCGCCGGCGACGGCCCGGGCCCAGATCCAGGCGATGGTCTCGGCGCTGCGCCGAGCCCTCGGCGGCACCCTGCGGCCGCAGGCGATACGAACCCGGCAGCCCGGCTACGCGCTGTCCGCCGACGCGGTGCGTACCGACCTGGACACGTTCGTACGGTGCGTCGCCGAGGGCCGCCGGGAGGCCGTCGAAGGACATCCGGCCGAAGCGGCACGCCTGCTGCGGACGGCGCTGGGCCAATGGCGGGGCCCCGCGTTCGACGGAACGCCGTCCGAGTACCTGGAGGCCGAGGCCGCACGCCTTGAGGAGACCAGGCTGGGGGTGCTCGAGGAGTGCATCGGCCTCGAACTCTCCGTGGGGGCGCGCCCGGATCTCATCGCGGAGATCCGGGCTCTGGCCGCCTCCCAGCCCCTGCGGGAGACCGTGCACCGGCTGTTCATGACGGCGTTGCACCATGCGGGCCGTCATGCCGAGGCGTTGACCGCGTACCAGGATGCCCGGCGCATCCTGGTGGACGAGCTCGGAGTGGAGCCCGGCCCGGCCCTGCGGACCCTGTACCAGGAGATCCTGGCCGAAGGGTCCACCGCTCTCTGGCCGGGACCGTCCGCGGCCGGTGTACGACCGGGTCCACCTGGTCGGAATCCGGCGGCGCGGGCGCCGCTGTTCGGCCGGGATCGGGATGTGGAGGAGCTCACGGCTCTCGTTGCCGCCCGGCGGCTCGTGACCCTGGTCGGTCCGCCCGGCATCGGCAAGACGAGCGTGTCGCTGGTGGTCGCCCAACGGGCGGGTGCCGACATGCCGGACGGCACATGGGTCGTCGAACTGGAGGGCGTGAGCAGGCCCGATCTCGTCCCGGCGGCCGTGGCGGCCGCTCTCGGCGTGCCCGCCGGCCCGGGCAAGACCCTCACTGAGGCGCTGACCGCCGGCCTGGGCCCGCGAACCGCTCTGCTCGTCCTGGACAACTGCGAGCACGTTCTCGACGCGTGCGCCGATCTGGCCGACACCCTGCTGGCCCGGTGCGACGGTCTGCATCTCCTGGCGACCAGCCGGGAGCCCTTGGCCGTGGCCGGCGAGACCGTCCGCACCGTGGGGCCCCTGGACCTGCCGTCGGGGGACTCCGCCGAGGCGTTGCTCGGCTCGGCGTCGGGCCGCATGCTGATGGACCGCGCCGCGGCCCAGCTGCCCGCCTTCACGATGACCGACGAGACGGCACCGCTGGCGGCCGCCGTATGCCGGGCCACCGAGGGGGTGCCGCTCGCCCTGGAACTGGTCGCCGCACAACTGCGCGCGCTGCCCCTCGCCGAGGTCGCGGACCGGATCGACCGACAGCTGGACGTACTGGCGCGGCGGCGCGCCAGGCCCGCGCGCCACAGTTCGCTGAGAGCGGCGATCGACTGGAGTCACCACCTGCTGACCGGACGCGAACAACGGGTCCTCGCCGAGCTGTCCGTGTTCACCGGGGGATTCACGCTGTCTGCCGCAGAGGCCGTCGTGGCCGGCGCGGCGGACACGGCGGACACGGCGGACACGGCGGACACGGCGGACCTGCCCTCTGACGAACCGTCCGGTGATCGCCCCGGCAGACCCGCCGACCGCGGCCCGGGCCCGTCGGCCGACTGGGTGCGGGAGACCGTGCGCGACCTCGTCGACCGCTCGCTCATCGTGGCAGACCCTGACGCCCGACCCGTCCGGTACCGGCTCTTGGGCGCGGTAAGGGAGTTCGCGGCAGAACAGATGGCGCTCACCGGCGCTGCCGACGCCGCTCGGCAGCGGCACGCCGTGTACTACAGGTCGCTCGCCGGGCGGATCCGGACGAGCATTCCCGAGGGCGACACCGTCTCCATGATGAGGGAGGTGCGCCAGGAGATGGCCAACATCCGGGCCGCCCTCGACTGGTCACTCGGTTCCGGAGACCCTCGGCCGGGAGTCGATCTGGTCGGTGCCATGTCGTGGCTCTGGGCCGGCCTGCCCCGCGAGGGACTGGACTGGGTACGCCGTGCCCTCGCCCGGCTGGATCCGCAACCGCCTGCCGCGCGCCGCCGCGTGCTGTACGCCATGGGACTGATCTCCTTCAGCGTCGATCTCGATGACGCAGCGGGCAGCTTCCAGGAGGCGGCCCGTCTCGCAGGGGAATGCGGAGACGTCAAGCTGCAGTTGGAGGCCTCTGCCCAGCTGTCGGTCGTCCGGTGCCTCCAAGGCCGCGCGGCCGAGGCCGCAGGGATCGCCGAAGCCGTACTGACGCCGGTCCTCGCGTACGGAACCGAGGCGGCAGTGGCCGAGGCGCGGGTCGCCGTCGCCATCGCACGGTGCGGGCTCGGCGAGCTGGACGGGGCCGCGGAACAACTGGCACAGGCTGAAGAAGTCTTCGTGCGCTCCGGCCTGCGCGAGGGGCTGGCCACCACGCGCTGGGCGCAGGCCGAGGTCGCCTACTACGCGGGTGACGCGGAACGCGCCGCCGCACTGTCCGCCGCCGCGCTGCGTGACACGGCCCTCGGCGACGACTTGTTCGCGACGGTTTGCCGACAGGCGCAGCACGCCCGCAACCTGCACGCGGCCGGCGAGCGGCAGTCCGCCGCCGAGGGCCTGGCCGCCGTCTTGCGCGACTGCGCCGACGAGGGTCTGTGGATGCCGGTTGTGGACGCCCTGGCGACCGCCGCACGCCAGGAGGCCGATGCCGCACGCCCGCAGCGGGCGGCCACCCTCCTGGCCGCTGGAGAAACACTCCGCGCCTTGACGGGGCGCAGACCCGCCGCAGTGGAACAGCCGCTGCTGGACGCCCTCGAACGGCGAGTCCATGCCGAACTGGACGAAGCCGCCCTCGCCGATGCGCAGAAGCGGGGTGCTGCCATGACCACGGAACAGGCCATCCGCTACGCACTCGAGGTCGAGCCGGATACGACTGCCTGAGCCGCGGGGGCGTCAGGACCGGACTGGCAACCGGGAGTTTGCCGAGGAAGCACGTCGAACGGATCCTCGGCGAGAACCAGGAGGAGCGAGAACTCGGGCTCGGGGCGCCGATCAGGAATCAGCGTGGCCCAGGCGTCGCTCGCCAGGGTCGTCTTCTCGGATCCGTGGAGGTGGGGCGCCACATGGGGACGACGGCTCCGTGGTGGGCTTCCTCTGCTTCCTCCTGGACGAGGCGGAACTCGGAAGCCTCGTCCAGGAACGACTCCGTAGCCCGGCAGGCGGGTCGATCAGATCGGGCATCCCATCATCCTGCCGCCCCTTCGGCCCTGGCCCCAGCTTTTCGGCAGACCGCCAGGTCCGCACAGAAGGCCTACCGCAGCCGCACGCCTTCACCCGCGCGGCTTCGCTCCCCTACGACACCGTGTGCGGCACCCAGACGGCGGCGTGGAAAGGGCCGTTGGCAGTGAACGGGCCAGCGGACGGAAGCGCTGCGCTGCCTGCGACGACGCCGTGGCCGTTGACCTGCGTCGCGGAGGAATTGAGGCCGCCGAGGGAGGCCAGGTAGGTGAAGTCGCCGTCGTCGATGCGGGCGACGAAGGCGAAGGAGTTGGGGGCGAAGTTGTCACCGACCATGAGGTTCCCGGAGATCTGTTTGACCTCGGTGACCCCACGCCCGGAGCCGATCACGGCACTCGTGTGCGTCATCAGGTCGAACGAGCTGGCGAGCAGGCCGTCGCCGCCGACCACAGTGCCCCCGCTGATCAGCTGCGCGGTCAGGAAGTGGGCCCCCAGGTCCGTGCGGATGCCGGTGCGGAGGTCGTAGGCATATCCGGTGAGGCCGTTGCCGGCCGTTCGGGACTGACCGACCACGGTTGAACCGCTGATGTCGTTGGCTGTGCTGGAGCTTCCGCCGAGGGTGCCGAGATCGGTCATCTTCCGGGTGCGAAGGTTGTACGCGAACGCGTGGGTGACCACGTCGCCGGACAGCGACGACGTCCCCACCACGGTGTCACCGTTGAGGCCGGTGATATTGGTGCTGCTGCCGCCGAGAGTGCCGATGTCGACGAGCCGGCGGGTCCGGACGTTGTAGGCGAATCCATGAGTCGGGCCGTCGGCGGAGAGGTCTGACTCCCCGACGACGTAATCCCCCGCCACGCCGGTCGCCTGGCTGGAGTGCCCCAGCGTGCCGAGATCGGTCATGGTGTGCCTGCGCAGGTCGTATGCGAAGGCGTGTTCGGCGGCGTCGCCTCTCGTCAGCGAGCTCCCGACGACCGTGTTGCCGTCGATGGCGGTCGCCTTGCTGCGGGTACCGCCCAGGGTGCCGAGGTCCTGCACGGTGTACCGCACGGACCCCGCCGCCGACTCGGCCGACGACGTGTCAGCCCCATACGCCGGACCGGCGCCCACGGCGAGCAGGCCCGCGGCGACCAGAATCCAGGCACGTAAACGTATGCGCATGATGCCCCCCTGAAATGAACGATCGAGACGAGCACGGTTCGGCAGACCGCTGCGCCCTCCCCAAGCGCGGGCCGACCGGATGTTGCACAGCCTTCACTTCTACGTCAGTTCCGATCGGCCAAACAGTGGGCGGTCGGCCACAAACAAGACGTTCGTCACGGCCGCCGGGACACGGGACACGGGACGCGAGCCTCGCGCTTTCACGGGCCGGGCTGGGCTCTCCAGGTCGTGACCAAGAAGCGCGGATTGCCACTGACCAGGGACGAAGGGACTTGTCCAGGGGCCATGTCGCCGTCAGGGAAGCTGCACTCCTGAACGGAGAGTCCCGGTCGCCGGCGACGGGCGACGGCGACCAGGGCCTTGTGGCGGCCCGGCCCTTGACCAGACGCCGGTGGCGGGCTCCGCGGGCGGCAGCGGCAGGGCCGACCCGGCCTGTAAGGCACGAGCGCTCAGCCGAGCCTGCCGGGAGTTGAGCCTTGCGTACGTCGCAAGCCGCGGCGGCTGTGGACAGCGGCGCGAACGCGCTCATTTGAAACCCAAATGATATTTATTGCATGTTTTTGCAACCTGGGGGTCGAGAAACGCATCCAAAGTGGAGGACCCACCCGTTCTGCCCGCCCAGGGCAGCCGCACTGTTCGGAGCGAAGTTCGTGCACGAGTACCCGCACTCGCAGCAGCCCAGGCGATCCCGCAAGAAGGTGTGGATCGGCTCCGCGGTGGCCGTGGCCCTGCTCGCAGGCGCAGGCGCCGGGTTGATCCACTGGACGACGGACTGGTTCGACGGGAACGGCGAGTCCGTCAGCTACGGGAAGCCCTCTGCCGTAGCGGACAAGGACAAGGAGACCGGGGGCGGGAAGCAGGCCTCCGCGCCGAGCGCGGACCCGGACGTGTCCCTCCCCACCGGTCCGTTCGCCGACTTCAAGCAGACGGTCAAGCTGGACGACGGCACCCGCATATCCAAGGCCCGGGTGAAGGGCGCCAAGTCCGGCTTCGAGGGCAGCGTCTGGGTGTGGACGCCCAAGGAGTACGACCGCCCCGAGTACGCGAAGAGCGCCTTCCCGGTCGTGATCGCGCTGCCCGGAGGCAACGGGAACGCCGACAACTACTGGGCGACCATGCCGCAGCTGGGCCTCCAGAAGGCCGTCGCCGAGGGCACCGCCGCCGGCAAGAGCCTCCCGTTCATCCTGGTCATGCCGATCCTCAACCCGGACAGCAAGTACTACTACGACGGCTCCGACATCCCCGGCCAGGCCAAGATGGGCACCTGGATCGGCGAGGACGTACCCGACCTCGCCCAGGCCAACTTCCGTACCTACAAGTCCCGCGACGGCTGGGCCTTCATGGGGAACTCCTCCGGCGCCTTCGTCGGCCTCAAGCAGCTCCTGCAGAAGCCGGACCGCTTCCGGGCCGTCATCGCCAACGGCGGCGAGATCGTCCCGGACTCCCCGCTCTGGAAAGGTCACCAGGCGGAAATGGACGCCAACAACCCCGAGAATCTCGCCCCGAAGCTGATCAACGACAAGGGCCCCGAGGTGAACGTCCTCTTCCAGTACGGCACCAAGGAGGGCGGCCGCGACCGGATGGAGAAGTTCCAGCAGCAGTTCGGCAAGGGCCCGATCAAGGTCACGATCCACGAGATCCAGGGCGGCGACCACAACGGCTGGGACTACGTCCGAGGCATGAAGGAAGGCCCCCTGGAACAGCTCAGCAAGCTGATGAAGGGCCCGAAGCCGCAGTAGGGGCAGGTGCGGAAGGCCTCAGCGCACCGTGGTCACGTACCTGCGGGCCGAGCTCGGTCGGGCCGAGCGGGGGCACTGAGCGCCGCGGAGGAGCCGGAGGCCCTGGCAGCGGCGCGCCGCGCGCTGCCCCGGCCGCCTGCGTGGCTGATCGAGCGCGGCACCGGAGCGGGCCGGCTGCCGGTCCACGTCCACGCCGGCGGCTGCTGGGACGCACGAAAGGCCCGCGCGCCTGGTGGCCCAGCGCACTGTCCCGGTCTCGCATTTGGGACCGGCATGCGCGCTGCACCTGCACAGCAGACGCGCTGACCAGAGCGGGCCCGGCATGCCGGTCGTGATCGCGGCGAGGGATCCGGCCGGGCGAGGGGCGACCCACGCCGCACCGGAATCCTTCGCCTCGACGGCAGGACTTGTGTGAACTCACCGCCCGGTGACCGCTGTCATCGCGTCCTGGGCGAGGTGAAGCCGGCCGGTCCGGGAGAAGCTCGCGTCAAGAGCGGCGGGCCGCCGGTCCCGGCACGGTCGTCTACGGTCGGGGAGACCCGGCCAGCGCGACAGCCCGGCCGCGCAGCAGCTTCTTGTCCGGCTTGCCCGCGTCGGTCAGGGGCAGCGCGTCGACGAAGTCGATGCTCGCGGGCTCGTACATGGCGCCCTTCCCGTCCCGCACCATGGCGCGCAGCTCCTCCTCGCCGACGTCACCGCCCGGCGTGCGGACGACGACCGCGTGGACCCGCTCCATGAGGTTGGCGTCGGGGACTCCGAACACCGCGCTCTGCAGGACCTGCGGATGGGAGTTCAGCACGTCTTCCAGTTCCACCGTGTACACGTGGCCCCCGACCACCACGATCATGTCCTTCAGCCGGTCCACGATCGTGACGTAGCCGTCCGAGTCGACGAACCCGATGTCACCGGTGTGGAGCCAGCCGTCCCGCAGTACCTCCGCGGTGAGCTCGGGCTGCTTCCAGTAGCCCTTCATCACGTGCGGAGAACGTACGCATATCTCGCCATGCTCGCCTGCGGGCAGGTGCCGTCCGTCGGCATCACGGACGGCGACCTCGACGCCTTCCATGATCTTCCCGGCGGTTCGCAGCAGCTCCGGGCGCCGCGGGTCGTGGTCCTGGGGGGAGAGCGTGCTGATCCCGCCCGCTTCGTTCTGGCCGTAGAACTGGTTCAGCACGGGGCCGAAGCGACGGACCGCCGACGCGAGGCGGGTCGGGGAGGAGGCGCAGCCCCCGTAGGTGAGCATGCGCAGGCTGGAGGTGTCGGTGCGGTCGACGTCGGGGTGGTCCATCAACTGGTAGAGGAGCGGCGGCAGCAGGAACATGTGGGAGATGCGCTCGCGCTCGATGGCGGCGAGCACGGCACCGGCTTCGAACTCGTCCAGCAGGACGACGGTGCCGCCGCGGCGCAGCGTGGCGTCCGCCATGAGGCCCGCCGCATGCGCGAGGGTGGTGCACACCAAGGCTCTGACCTGCCCCTCCTCGGACCAGTCCGGTCCGATCGACACGCACTGCTCGAAGGTCGTGCAGATGGCCTTGGGATGACCGGTGGTCCCACCGGTGTGACGGATGGTGCAGATGTCCTGCGGACGCGCCGAACCCGTTAAGACCTCCGTGGACTCCTCGGCTGCGAGCTTCACCAGGTCCAGGCCCGCGCCGGCGCCTTGGCCGAGGACCAGCACCCGTTCCAGCGGCACCCGCTGGGCCAGGTCGGCGGCGCGTGCGCCGTAGGCGGGGTCGACTATCAGCGCCCGGGTTTCGACGTCCCGGAGGATGTCGGCGTGCACGTCGGCCGAAAGGCCGGCGTAGAGGTGGTTCACGGCGCAGCCGAGCAGCCCGGCGGCGTAGCGGGCCGCGATCGTCTCGGGAAGGTTGCCGGAGAGGAGGGTGACCGTCTGGCCACGCCTCACCCCCTGTGACCGCAGCGCCCGGGCCATGCCGTAGACGAGGCCGCGCAGTTCACCCGCGGTCACGCGCCGGCCCCCGTGTACCAGGGCCTCACGGCCCGGTTCCTTTTCCAGGGCGTCAAGAATCTCTTCCACGTGGCTGTGGAACTGTTCGGAGGTGTCGTCCATACCGATCCCCATTGGTTGACTTGAGCAACTAGCGGGAGGGTAGCCGTCGATGATCCACACGCCCAAGCCGGACGCCGACATCCAGCCAACAACCGCGCCCCCGTCCGCACCCTCCTCCACGTCCGCGCATCGAGTCCGACTCCAGCCTCAACCTTCCAGGAGAGCAGCGGCATGCCGCCCGCATCCCGGTCTCCGTCACATGGACGCTTCGACGATGCCCGTGACACGCGTGATGATCGCGGGCCTGGGGGCGGCGGGATCCGGGAGGAAGGAGTATGTGACCACCGGGGTGCGTGTAGTGGAAGACGAGCACCGTCGCCGTCTCAGCCACCACCCTGACCGGCGTACTCCCCGCCCAGCAGCCGCTCGAGGCAGGACGGCAGCTGCAATGGGCGTTCGAGCAGGACGCAGGTGTCGACCGACGCGACCGAGTCCTGGGGCACGGAGACCGTGCGGGCCTTGCCGTACTTCGCGCACGCCTGCACCGTGAATTCGGCAGGGCTTTCCAGCGGCATCACCATCGGACTCGTTCATCCAGCCGGCGGCCCACCGGGCGCGGCCGCCTCAGCCGTGGGCGAGCCGCACCCCCAGCCCGTCCAGGACCCGCTGGAGGCCGTAGTCGAAGTTCTCCTCGCGCATTCTCCGCGGGTCCCGGCCCTCCTGGGCCGCGTGCCCCTCGGCCAGCAACGGGTGTCCGTCGAGGGCCTGTTCGGCCGCCGGGCGCAGGCTCTCCAGCCACTGACTCTCGTCGTGGCCGCTGCGGGCCAGGAGGGAGAGGTACGCGGCCTCGCTGGTCGTCGCGCCGACCACGTACGAGATAACCGCCTTCATCGCCAGTTCGGCCTCGCCCGCCGGGAAGCCGGCCAGCTGGAAGAGCGCCAGCAGCCGCTCTGACATGTCCATCAGGTTCGGCCCGAGGTAGGCGAGCCCGACCTGCCCGAGCACCGAGGAAACCCACGGGTGGCGCAGGGCCATCGCGCGCAGGCTGTGCGCGCTGTCCGCCACGGCGGCCCGCCAGCCGGCCGGGTCCTCGGCCCGAGGGACCGTCAGCTCGCCGTAGACCTCGTCCACGACCAGCTCGATCAGCTCGTCCTTGTTGGCCACGTGCCGGTACAGGGAGGTGGCCGCTGCGCCCATCCCGGTACCGAGCTTGCGCATGCTCAGCGCCTCGATGCCCTCCTCGTCGAGCAGCCGCACCGCCGCGGCGACGATCTGCTCCCGGCTCAGCGCCGGCTGTTCCTTCCGGCGGCGCGGGCGGGTCCAGACCGAGGGAACGGGCGGGACCGCGGGCGGCGCGGCGGGGCTCTGCTGCTGCTCGTCTGCTGACATGCCCCCACCCTAACGTCTTGCGCACGACGTACGCATGTTGCGTACACCAATCCACAATGCGTACAGTGTTCGCATCGAGAGAACGCAGTACGCATCAGTCCGCAAGGGAGCGCACAGCCATGAACTTCGACCTCGCCCACTGGCAGCACCGGCTCGACACCCTCCGCGCCGCCCACCACGTCCCGGGCGCCACGCTCGCCGTCCTCACCGGCGACGGAATCCACGAGCTGGCCAGCGGACTCCTGCACCGCGGCACCGGGGTCGAAGCCACCACCGACTCCGTCTTCCAGCTCGGCTCGGTCGCCAAGGTCTACACCGCGACCCTCGTGATGCAGCTCGCCGACGCGGGCCTGCTCGACCTCGACGCCCCGGTCACCGAGGTGCTGCCCGGCTTCGGCACCGCCGATCCGGAGGCCACCAAGGTCATCACCCCGCGCATGCTCCTCAGCCACACCGGCGGCCTGACCTGCGACTTCACCCTGGACACCGGGCGCGGCGACGACTGCCTCGCCCGCTACGTCGACGCGGCGAAGGACGTCGCACTCGACTGCCCGCCCGGCTCGGCACCGTCATACAGCAGCGTCGGGTACAACGTGCTCGGCCGGATCGTCGAGGTACTCACCGGCGGAACCTGGGACCAGGCCCTCAAGGACCGGCTGCTCACCCCGCTCGGCCTCACCCACACCATGACCCTGCCCGAGGAGGCGCTGAGCTTCCGGGCCGCCATGGGGCACCTCGGCGAGGGCGGCGGCTACCCCGACCCCGCGCCCGCCTGGGACCTGATGCCCCGCTCGGCCGGCCCGTACGGCCGGGTCATCGCGAGCGCGGCCGACGTGGTCCGGCTCGCCCGGATGCACCTCGCGGGCGGCAGCGCCGCCGACGGGACCCGCGTGCTCGGCGCCGGCACGGTCACCGCGATGCAGCGCCGGGTGGTCGACGTACCCGACAAGTGGACGGTCAGCGCCGACGGCTGGGGCCTGGGCTGGACCCTGTACGACTGGGACGGCATCCCCGGCTTCGGCCACGACGGGGCCTCCATAGGCCAGTACGCCTACCTGCGGGTGATCCCCGGGGCCGGGGTGGCCGTGGCCCTGCTCACCAACGGCGGCGGCGCGCGCGGGCTCTACGCCGACCTGCTGCGCGAGCTGCTCGCCGAGCTGGCCGGGGTGCGCATGCCCGAGGCCTTCGCCCCGCCCGCCGAGCCGCCGGTGGTGGACATGACCCCCCTGCTCGGCACGTACCGGCGCGAAGGCGTGCTCATCACGGTCACGGAGGCCCACCTGCGGTACGAGTTCGTCGACGGCATGAAGGACTTCTCCCCGCCGCTGGAGGTGGACCTCGTCCCGCTCTCCTCGACGGTCTTCGCCGGGACCGGCGCCGGGGCCTCGTTCAGCGAGGCCTGGATGCCGGTGGTCTTCGCCACCCTCGCGGACGGCACCGGTTGCGTCTACATCGGCATGCGGGCCGCCCCCAAGGTGGCGTGATCGGCACACAGGGCCGTCCGGCCGCGGTGCGTCCTGGCCGGGCTCGTCCGCCTGAGGGACAACAGGCCGTTATGACCTGGAAGAATGGGCCGTCCGTAGGATGTCGGTACGTTCGAACAGGGGGAGTTAAGGCATATGGGTGGCTGGATATGGGCGCTGATCCCCGCCGTGATGATCGGCGGGGGCTGGGTCACCGACAACGCCCGGAGGGCGCTGCAGAACCGGCACCAGCGCAAGCTGGAGCTGTACCAGGCCGACGAACGCCGGCAGTTGGCGCTGGACGCGGCGAACCGGCCGCCGGAGCCCGTCTGCGGCTGCACCCACCACCTGGCCAAGCATGACAAGCAGGGCATGTGCCATGAGGTGGTCGAGGCGCCGACGGCCTGGGACGCCGAGCGCAAGCCCCAGCAGTACGAGGCGCGGCAGTGCAACTGCCAGCAGTACGTGGGGCCCGAGCCGCTGGGGACCGTCTTCGCGCCGGAGATCGTCGACCTCCGCTGAGACCCGAAGCCGAGGCTGAGGACGGGCCGAGGCTGAGGACGGGCCGAGGCTGGGGACGGGGCCGGTGTCGCGGCCCGGCCGGTCCGCTCGATGAATGAGTCCGATGTTCTCAGTGGTCGTAGGCGACCAGGGATCGTTTGATCAGAAGCGCGCCGAACTCGGCTTCGGACACGATGCACACCCGCTGCCGGGCCGCCGGGTCCGCGATGTCGCCTCCGGCACTGAGGGCGAGCCGATGGCCGTCGTCCGCGAGGAGGTCACCACCCACTCCGGCCCGCGCTGGACCCGGCGCGCGTCCAACCGCCCCGAGGCCGGCGGCCGCGAGCTGCCGACCGCCGTGGGCAACATCGCGCCCCTTGAGGCCACCTGATCCGTGCGCGGCGCTGCGGCGACGTCGGCAGCTTCCGGGTCCGCTGCATGGAGACCAGCCCGCGAGCGGGCGCCGCCATCAGCAGGCCCGGCCGTGCCGGCATGCTCGGCGCGCGCCCGTCGCAGGGCAGCGGCTTCGGTCGCCTCAGCCTGACGGCGATACCGTACGCGGGCCTCCTCGAGCGAAGTCGGTGCATCGTCCGACACCGTCTCCGGGTCGGAGAACACCCCGCGGCATCCGCCGCCCACCTGCGGAAACAGGTATGCAGTGTGTCTCCACGACCCGTACCTTTCGGGCACGTCCCGCCAGGCGACCCGGGTGCGGAACTTCCACAGCTGATCCGCCCACCGGAACCGCCGCCCCGACGGGGGTGTCTCGCGGCGCCGAATCAGCCGGTCGGCACGCCCGCCTGTCGACCCGCCTGTCCCCCGCCGAGGATCCCCCGGTCGAGCGACACGTCCCGCAGGAACCGGTCGCGGTCCGCCGAGCTGCGGATCAGGTCCGCGTTACGCGCCACCACCTCCCGGGTTTCTTGGACCAACTCCTCCGCCTCGGCCGCGCCGTCCGTCGCCTGCGGGACGGCCGCCGCGTGGCGGAGCACTTCCCCGGTGCGTAGCGCTGGCACGTCGCCGGCCTTCTCCAGGATCGCGATCGCCTCCCGGCCGAGCCGGGAGGCCGCTGAGGTGTCGCCTTGCGTCAGGTGGATGCGGCTGCGCGGGGAGAGGCTCTGCGCGAGGCGCGCTCTTCCGCTCCGGCCAGCCAGAAGAAGACCGGGGGCAGACTGAGTTCGATCACGGCCAGCACGATCTGAAACCAGTGCGGCCAGCCGTGCACGGCGAGCGAGAGCAGCCGGCCCACGCCGCCCAGCAGGAAAACGCCGGCCAGCCACCGCACCGCCCGAGCCGGGATCGGCCGCTGCCGCGCGGCCCACAGCCACGCCAGCCCATAGCCGACGAAGCTGGCCCCCATGAACCGGCCCCAGCTGTCGACCGTCGTGCCGGCAGAACCGGCCCCGGGGATAGCCGCGTTGCCGAGGACCACGTGGTACAGGCCGATCACCACGCTGGACCAGCCCATCAGCTGTGTGAGTGTGCGCAGAGCCCTTGCCATGGTCCCTCCGAGCTGTCTCGGTGGAGCTTAGTTGACATGTGTCTACTAGAGTGGATGCGCTAGTAGACACATGTCAAGTAGCCTTCGTCCGTGCCTCCCCGCCAACGACTCAGCCCCGCCGATCGCCGCGCCCAGCTCCTTACCGTCGGAGCGCGGCTCTTCGCCGCACGCCCCTACGACGACGTCCTGATGGAGGAGGTCGCCGAAGAGGCCGGCGTCTCCCGAGCCCTGCTCTACCGTCACTTCTCCAGCAAGCACGCCCTCTTCGCGGCCGTGTACCAGCACGCTGCGGACCGGCTGCTCGCCGAGACCCGGCTCGACCCCGCCGACTCCCTGGTGGAGCAGCTCATCCAGGGCATGGAGGTCCATCTCGACTACTTCGTGACGAACCGCCACGCCGTCCTCGCCGCGAATCGGGTTCTCGCGGGCGATCCCGTGATCCAGACGATCATGACCAACGAGCTGGACGCACTCCGTACGCGACTGCTGGCCGTGCTCCCCCTCGCGGACGAGCGTGCCCGTGAGGCCGTGTCCGGCGTCCTGAAGAGCTGGCTGGTCTTCGTCCAGGTCCTCTGCGTCGACTGGCTCACCCACGAGACCTGCACCCGCACCCAGTTGCGCGACGTCTGTATCGGTGCGGTTCTCGGCGCTCTCCGGCCGCTGCTCGCCGAGGACCCTGCGCCCGACTGGAAAACCGACGCTGCCGGTGGGGAATAACGTGGCGTTCCAGTTCCACACCAACCAAGCGGACGCGCCTCCTGCCCCCTGTCCGGGCCAGACACACCGCCTGCCGTTGCGGCTGCCCGCGGCCCCGTCGCCGGGGCGCGGCATCATGCGTAGTAGCTGAGGATCACCAGCAGCGCCGTACATTCCGCGAGGAGCTGGGCGCCGAGCGCCGCCTGTCGCAACCGGAGGACGGGAGCGGCCAGGGCGACGACCAACGCCAGGGCGCCGAAGCCGACACTCCAGACGAACAGCCACCCAGGAAGCCCCCTGGTGCACTGCACCCCGTACGTCACGCAACCCGACACCCGCACAGAGGACAGGAGCAGCGTGACGGCGGCCAGGGCCGCCGGTACGAACAAGGCGGCGGACAGGCCCGAGTAGAACCGGGAGCGGTCCTTTCCTCCGTCCGTCCGCACCGGGGACGCCGTAAGGGGAGAACTTGCGTTCATGCCCCTATCCAATGCGCTCTGCGGGCACGGCGCAGCCGTCCTGATACTCACCTCGCGGGTGTGCGCCGTACTCAGACCGCGGACGTGGACTGCCTCGCGGCTGGGCCCGGTGTAGGCGGTGAAGCCGGCGGAGCGCGGCTGCTCCCTCTGGGGAGCCACTGTCCGTACCAGCTGCTACCTGGTCTCCTGTCAGATACGCCGCGAAAACGCCCGGATCGCGAGGAGACGCGATTCATGCCCTTCACTGCGCTGCACGCCGGCCTCGGCCGCCTGAACGCCACCCTCCACGACCTCGGGCACAACCCGGACTGGTCGCAGCTCCGCAAGGCCCGTCCTCGTCCGCCGCTCACCTGCCCCGAGTGCGAATGGCGCCTCCCCGCCAAGCTCTCCAAGTGCGGGGTGCGCTACTTGTGTCACGCTCCAGGGCGGCCGCCAGTCGAACTCGTCGTGGGAGCACCACATGACCACATGCTGAAGCTGGAGATGGTCACCGCGATTCGGGAAGCTGGGTGATTCGCCGAGCTGGAGGCGTCGGCGGAGGACGTTTCCTGGCGGGCCGACGTCATGGCCATCTCCACGGACGGCGTCCAGCGCATGGTCTGGGAAGCTCAGCTGTCCCTGTCACCGTGGACGACATCCGCGCCCGTACCGAGCGCTATGGGGCCGAGGAGATCCGGGTGTGCTGGGTGTCCCGCGCAAGAAGCCGCCTCAGCGGATCAGCGCCGTGCCCGCGGTCCAGGTGTGCGCGCCGTAAGACAGAGGTCAGGGCTGGGTGGTCGACCACGACGTGGCGGGCTTCGACTACTCCGAGGGCGGCTGGAATTTCCGCGAAGAGCGGCTGGGTCAGTTCGCTCGGTGGGTGCTTCATGGGCAGCTGCTGTCCGCCGAGAGCTACCCGCGCCACCGAAGGGTGTATCGCGTCATTGACGACAAGCGGGTCCCGTTCCGCAGGAGCCTGTGGTGGACGTCGCGGCAGTCGGTCGACGCCCAGACGAAGCACGAGCTGATGCGCCAGCGGCAGGAGGCGGCGAAGGCGGAGCGCGACGCCCGTGAGAAGGCCGAGGAAGAGGCAAGGGAGCGGGAGGCGTTGGAGACGGCGAACGCTTGGTGGTGCCGGCTGTCGAAGGCGCAGTCCGAGGAGCTGTTCGACGCGGTCGTCGACCGGGCCTGGCGTGAAGAGAAGCTGTGGGTGGAGGTCCCCGAGACTCCGCGGATGTCACGGGAGTACGCCTGCGGAGTACCGCTCTCCACCCGGGGAAAGCGCGGCAGCCGCACCCTGAACTACCCAGTCGGTCTTGAGTACGGACGCTCATGATCCGCTGCCCGGCCACTCCTACGATGACGTGCATGAACACGGACCTGACCCCTGACACCGCGACTGCGGGAAGCCCCCGGCGCTTCAACGGCTGCGCGATCGCGCTGCTCGTCCTCACCGTACTGGCCCTCCTGGGAGCCGTGGCACTGTCCGAGATCGGGAAGGGTCTGGACAACCCCGGAGACCTCGACAACGACGGCACCTCCGGCAGCGTGGCGGCCCCGCTCGGCCCCGGTACGACCGCCCGGTACAACGACGACCTGGAGGTCACGGTCAGCCGGCCCCGCCGCGAAGCAGGGGGCACCTACCTCTTGACCATCACCTACGTCAACGACACCGACGAGGTACTGCACCCGGGTGGCCAGTCAGCGAAGAGCAGCGTCAGCACGTTCACCGGCGCCCCCGTCGTCGTGCGGCCGGGCAAGTCCCTCGACGACCACGCGTCCGACTACACACTGACCTGGCTCAACGAGGACGAGGCAGCGTCTGTCCTCGTGCCGCCCCTCGGCAAGGGCAAGAAGCGGACCGTCCTAGTGCAGGTCAGGCCCAGCAGGCAAGGGATCCCGGTCACGGTCGAGGTCAAACCCCCGTCCGCCGGCTACCGCGAGACCGCGTACTGGCAATTCGACCTGACCTGAGCGTCCCCCCACCACACAACGGCGGCGTGCTCGTCGGGCGCCATGCACTGTTCTTCCGGACCCCGAGATGACCCGGATCCCGAGCATGGCGTGGTGGACGCCGTCGCCCTTGAGACGGCACCCGCGCAGGATCTTCCAGGCCTGCATGCGCGCGAAAGCGTGTTCGACGCGGGCGCGGACTATGCGGTGGGAGGCGTTGTGTTCCTTTTTCCAGGCCAGGAGTTCGGCCTGGCCGCGTTCGCGGCGGTGCGGGATGACCAGCGCCGTCCGCGATCACGGTCGCCTTGCAGACCATGCCCCGGTGCAGTGACGCTGCCGTTCCTGCACGATCCAAGTACCACCGGCGAGGCGGGGTGCGATCGGCGCTGGCCAGCCAGTCCTCAACAGCCTCCCGCACGAACTGATGTACTCGCTCGTCTTGCAGATCTGATTCCAGTCTGGTCAGCAACACGATGCCCAGGACGACCCCGAAGGAGGCCGCAGTGACGGCGGAGTAGAGATTTGTGAGCACGGGGAGGTCCTTGGGCAACCCGAAGACGTCAAGTGCCACCCCACCTGCGAGCAGCACACCACGCAGCCTCAGCGAGAACCGGCAGAAGGTCCTGGCATTACCTCTTGCCTTGTCCCACGACTCGCGCAGGTAGATGCACACCAAGTGCACAGCGGCTCTGACGTATCGGAGTCTTCCCGTGGTCAAGTCAACGAGTTGCTGCCACGGGGAGATGTGTCCCTTCCGAACAGCCGTCCCGTAGTTGGCACCGTACCCAGAGGCGGCCGTACCCCCTCGCCGCTGGGCAGCGGAACCCGTACGAGCACGGGGAGGGCTTCGGAGGGCTGGTCGGGCGGTACAGGACGCAGCCTCAACGAGTGGCTATGAAATCACGCCTCAATCGTCAAAAGGTTCAAACCTGGCAAGCGCAGTCCAGTCGAGAGGGCGCACGATCGTGGCCAGGTAGGCAAAGGGATCCTGCGTCGCCGCCTGGAACCACATGACCGAGAGCACCGTCTGCCCAAACCCTGCAATGTCCTCGGGCGTCCACCATGACGTCAACCGAGCATGGACCCTCTCTCGCGGCAGCCACTCTTCGACTCGCGCCTTCGCATCGGCTCGGAGCTTGTCGAGATCATGCACATACAAATGCGGCGTCGCCGCCATCTGCTTGTCGATGCCCATCAGGCGAAAGCGACGATGTAGATGCGGCGTCCCCTCGAGCACACCTTCACGGTCATCACTTACCGTGAGCGAGCGAAGCTCGGCATGTATTGACCCCACCTGATAGCTGCGCAACGCCTCATTCCCCATCTGGATCATGAGCCAGATGGTATGCGTGTCCGACATGCGGACCAAAGCGACTTTCGCAACAGGCCCTGGAGCCTCAGCGACCGCGCGCGCATGCTCAGTGGTCAAGTCACCCCGGGAATCAAGGGCCACCAGGCGCGCCATGGCGTCTTCACGCCCCGCACATCACGGACGTCCTGGCGACCGCCCCGGGGGGGGGAGGGGCCAGCCACTCACCGGCGGCGGGCTCGTGCGGGCTCTCAGCCGGCCGCCGCAGCCGGGTACGGCTGCGGCTGCGGCGGCTGAGTGCCTGCCGAGGCGCGCCACGGCACCGCCCAAGCAACCCGTCGTCGGAGGCGGTGAAGCCATTGGCGATGCTGACCGTACCGTCGCCCCCTCCACGGAGTGCACGTGTTGTTGACCGGCGAGGCCGACAGCCGCACCGCGGCCGTCGGGCGTTACCCGCGGCTTCGCCCTCGCCGGTTCCTACAGGGTCTCGTACCAGGCCGAGCTGATGTAGCAGCCGGATGCGTAAACATCACTGACGTTCGCGGACCAGGGACCGTAAATCGTCGTGCGGTACGGGTACCTGTCTGAGTCGCAGTACGCCGCCACCCGCATCGGACCGTTGCCCATGCAGATGGCCCTCGCGCTGAGGCGGTTGGGGTTGATGCCGGTGGCGCAGTTCCAGCTCGACGCCTGGGCCGTGCCCGACGCGGCCACGAGGGCCGTCGCGGCGAGGACGGTGGTGCCGAGGGCGGCGCCGACACGCTTCAAGATCGCCATGAGTTCCTCCCGTTCCGGCGCCGGGTGACCCGGCGCCGACTCGTAATGATCACGAGGACCTTAGACGGCTCTTTTCGCAGGACGGGCGGGTTCCGCACAACCCGTGCGAGAAGGATGGATTCCGGTTGGCGGGGCATCCTGCGTGACGCCTTCTGATCCATCGTTCCCGCGACTCGCCGATGGCTCTCGCCCAGGTGGAGCGTGTCCGCGCCGAGCCGGCCGCGCCCCACGAAGGAGGTCGACGCCGCGCTCCCCCGCCGGTGAGGCCGACCTCGCGGGGACGTCCCGCCGACGACCGCGATCCAGTACCGGCTGTCGGGTTCGAGCAGGTAGCCGGCCCGCCGCTGGTCCCACGTCCCGCTGGCGTCGCCGTCGGCGGCGACCTCTTCAGGACTTGTGTCTGAGTCGCTCATGCGAGTTAGGGAGGGAGGGTCGGGTAGCGGTGGCCACGGGGTTCGACAAACGCGCCTGCATCTTCCACGGCGCCATCATCGTCGCCTCGATCCGACGCTGCCTCCGCTCGTGATCCGCGACTGGCTAGTCGTCCGAGCCGGTAGCCGACGGTGGTACCTCGACGACGAAGAACAGGAAGGTGGTTTTGGTCGAAAGGTCATGGAAGCCGTCGGGGAACAGCTCACGAACGGCCGGGTCGGGCTGCGGCTCGCTGATGAGAGAAAGGCGGAAACCGGCGGTGAAGAAGGCATCTGTCATCGCGTGCAGCGGCTTGCGCCAGAACCTCATCGGCGCGGACTGCCCGTTGAACGTCCAGTCGAAGGTATAGCTGGTGGTCGCAAAGTAGTCGGGCCGAGGATCCTGAAACGTGTAGGCCACGAAAGGGTGGTCCACCGACGCGATCAGCCGCCCGCCGGGCCTGAGCACTCGCCGCAACTCGGCCAGCGTCGGCCCCCAGTCCTCCAGGTAGTGCAGTACGAGCGACGCGACCACGTCGTCGAACGCACCGTCGGCGAACGGCAGGCGGTCGCTCAGGTCGACCACGTGCAGCGCCACGTCGTCACCCAGCCGTCGCCTGGCCAACGCCAGCATCCCGACGCTGGCGTCGACGCCGGTGACGACCGCACCGCGGTCGCGTAGTGCCGCGGACAGAGGGCCCGAGCCGCAACCGGCATCCAGGATCCGACGGCCGGCCACGTCTCCGGCGAGGGCCAACATCGCGGGCCGCTCGTAGTAAGCGTTCACGAGGTTGTTCTCGTTCTCCGCTGCGTACGCCTCGGCGAAACTGTCGTAGTCATTCACCTGGTCCCGATCCGCAGACTGGGCGAGGTTCTCGGATACGTCGGTTACGCGTTCCATCGTCGCAGTCTAGTAGTCGCATGATCCGCCGGACAGGCCCACGGATGTTCCCGCGGCTACTTGGGGTCTTGGCTGTCCCAGGGGCAGACGAACTGGTGGGGACTGAGTTGCCACTCCGTTAGCACGGTGACCCGTGCCGACTCGTTGGTCGCATCAGCGGAGGCGATGAGCACTGCCCCCATGTCGTGGTCGAAGCCGTCGATGCGCCGGCCGTCGTACTCCCCGTACTCCCCGTACTCAAGCCGGTAGGTGCGGCCCGTGTTGCTCTGCGAAGAGCAATGCTCAGGACCTGTGGATCGGTTCCGGGAAGGCACGCGGAGGGCGTACCTTCCCGCATGATCCCTTGAAGGTCTCCGAGTAGGCCCGCG
>NZ_JBFAJR010000042.1:0-68831 GCF_040655295.1 Streptomyces sp. NPDC050448
CCGCACCCGGACCTCCCACCTGGCAGCACTTCGCCCCGCCGAGCAACAACTCGACGGGGCGAAGTGACCCGGACCCCGGATTAACCAACGGCATCACGGGAGTGGCGGGGCCCGGGAAGACGGCTACGGGGTCGGTATGTAGTCCCAGCAGTCGGTGTACCAGCGCGGCGGGTTGTAGGTCAACATCCACAGGGCGCCACCGGTCTCCCTGCCGACGACGCCGTCGATGTCCAGCCGACCGTGCGCCCGCTGGAAGTCCTCCACCAGGCTCTTGGTGGCCGGCCCGAACTGGCCGTCGACCTTGATGCTGTGCCCGAGTCCGGCCCGGTTGAGCAATGTCTGAACGCACTCGACCCCGTGACCGGAGGATCCGTACCGCAGGGTGGGAGCCATGTGGTCCGCCTGCGCGGTCGCGCTGAGGCCGATCACCGTAGTCAACGAAAGAGCCAGAACCGCGGCAACCCGCGCGGCCCTCGAACCGATCTTCATTTAGTACACCCATCTTTGAGTCAGCAACAGATTTGGCCATGACGGCTCGACAACACCTGTTACTGGCGCAGACCCTACCGTCTGATGATCCACTGGATTGCCGTCACCTCGCCTGAGCCCAGCCCCAGAACGTCATCGGACGCGATCCGAGCCAGGCGCGTGACGACCCGTCGCCTCCCAGCCCAGGACGGCCGTTTGAAGCCAAAACGTGAGGAGCGCACAGCGATCCGGGGGCTGATCGTGACCGCGCCCCGCCTCTGATGAGCAGGCCCCCGGGCGGTGAGCCATGCCAGGCATCCGGGCATCTCGGAGTCCCTTGCCAGGCGCGCTACCCCCACCGCAGGTTGATCAGGATGGCCTGTGGCGCAGGCAGACACACGTCGAATCGCTACGCGCTTCGCCCGTCTCAGCTGTCCTGGAGAGTCTGCGTGCGCAAGTTCGGCTTGTTCGGTGGCCTGGATGCTCACGCTGGAGGAAGACGTGGATGCTCACGCATGCGTCGTCAGGTGTCGGCGTACTCGCGTATGTCCAGAGTTGGGTACGGGTGAACGTGCAGAGCAAGTAGCCACCGATTCATGGTCATTGCCGTGCGAGATGATGGGACGGTGGATCTTCGTTACTTCCATCAGACCGGCTGGACCGCCATCTTCAACCCGTTATCGACGGTTTGGCTCAAGATTCGTGGATGTTGTCGCTGGGCAGAACGTTCACGAGATCGAAGTGACGTAGCGTTGCGGTCGACAACGCCGTCGCCAGCAGCATCGGGTCCCCGACTTCCCGCGCGGCGGCGATCGCCTCGGCCACCCGGTCCTGTCCGTGCTCGCGCTCGACACTTTCACCGGCAACGAGCGCGACGAGCAGGACGGCCGCAGAGTGGGCGTCAACGCCTTCGGCGCGTTTCCACTCGCTGTGCAGCATCGCCCTGGCCTCGGCGTAGCGCCCCAGAATCTGCTCCACCGTCGCACAGGCCCGCGCTGTCTGTGCCCGGATCTGGGTGAGCTCGGCAGGCAGGAGCCGCAGCACCTCGTGCATGGTTTCCCTGGCCTGCCGCAGGTCGCCCGTGGCGCCGAGTACGTGTGCCGGCCGGCCGAGCCAGAGCTCTGCCGGGCCAGTGGCGGAAACCCGTTCTACCTGGAAGCCCTTCCATGGGGCGCGAAGCGGTCGGGATGATGTCCTGCGTTTTCTGCGCGCGCTCTCGACATATCGCCGGCTTGCTCCGCCCCGGACGCGCGCAGGGCATCAATTCAATCGGGCGCCCGGGCCGGATTCGTGAGGTCGGCATGGACGGCTGGATCACGCGCCAGGAGGTCCTCGCTTCCTGTTCCGCCCTGGCGGCCTACAGGAGATGACGTATCAAGACCCAGCCAGTGTCAACAGCGCTCGTGATCAATACACCTAGCGGCCGCGTCCCCTCTGGATCGTGAAGTGGTCGATCCGCTGGCCCGTCTCGGCCAGTGCGCTGACCTTCAGCTTCGGGGAGCGGCCCGTCTCGACCTCGACCGCGAGGAAGGAGTAGTTGGTGTACCGCACCCGCGACCACTCGACCGTCTCGGTCGCCTTCGAACCGCCCTTGACCCACCGGTAGGACTCGACGCTGTCGCGGTCCGCGACGTGGCCCTCGTACGAGTCCGGCACCGGGAAGCTGTACAGCGAGCGCCCCGCCGCGCCGGCCGTGACGTACACGATGCCGTCCTGCGTGGGGTCGGTGCGCTCGCCGATGGGGACCTTCCGGCCGACCTTGTTGCCCTTGATCGCGTCGGTCCGTTCGTACACGTGGTTGTGGCCGTTGATGACCAGGTCCACCTGGTGCTTCTCGAACAGCGGGACCCACACGTCGCGCACCCCGCCCTCCGAGGCGTGCGCGCTGGTGGTGGAGAACGCGCAGTGGTGGAAGAACACCACGATGAAGTCCACGTCGTGGTGGTGGCGCAGTTCGCCCAGGCGCCGGTCCAGCCACGCGGTCTGCTTTCCGCCGCTGATCCCGAAGTTGGCGGGGATCTCGTACGAGACGTCGTTCGCGTCGAGTGCGACGACCCCGACGTTGCCGTGTACGAACGAGTACACACCGGGCTGGTTGACCGGGTCCGGGCCGTTGTCGGGCAGGGACCAGCGAGCGTTCTGGCCGCCGTAGCCCTGGGGCGAGTACCAGGCCTCCATGTCGTGGTTGCCGGTCGTCACCATCCACGGCACGCTCTTGGCCACCGTCTCCGTCTGGGCCAGGAACTGGTCCCAGGCCCGCGCGTCGTAGGTGTCGCCGGCGGTGCCCGAGCCGGAGGAGTCGGCGTAGCAGATGTCGCCCGCGTGCAGGTGGAAGGCCGGGTTCTGGGCCAGCAGCACCGCGTCATTGCCGAGCGCGTGGTAGCTCACGCCTTGGTCGCCGAAGGCGGTGAAGGTGAAGTTCTCGGCGCGCGAGGGGGCGGTGGTGAAGGTGCCGAGCGTACCCAGGTTGCGGTGGTCGGCAGGGTCGAAGCCGTCGTGCCCGACCCCGTAGTAGTAGGTCTGACCGGGTCTCAGCCGGTCCAGGCCCACGTGCAGGTAGAACTGCTCGGCCGCGGCGATCTTGCCGCCGTTCAGGACCGGGGTGCTCAGGTGCCGGACCTCGGCATCGATCTTCACGCTCAGTGCCCAGGGGCTGGTGCCCACGCGCAGGTACGGCTTCTTCACCGCGAAGGGCACCTGCCAGGACACCCGCATCTGCGTCTTCGGATCGGCGCCGTACTGCAAGTGCCGTGCGAACGGTGCGGCCAGCGCACCGTCGACACCGCGCCGCTCGGTGGAGGTCAGCGCGGCCGGAGCCGCGTACGCGGGCGAGGCCGCGCCCACGCTCAGGCCGGCACCGGCACCGGCACCGGCGACGGCCGCGGTCACCGCACCCGCGCGCAGCGCGCCGCGCCGGGTGAACTTCGCACGCAGGTAGTCGTGCTGCTCAGCCATGCTCATGCGGGAGGCGAGCTTCTGGGGGATACCGAAATCGGGAAGGTCCATGGCCGCAAACCTCATCGTCCAAGACGACGCGGAGTTCACCTAGAGGTGAACGGACGGGGGCCAAACCCCCATGAGAGTCCCCGGAATTGCCCATCTTCGTGCCACCCCGGTTCGTGCCGGACCGATGCCGGGGCGGCGGTGGCCCTGCAGGGAGGCGTACTCAGGTTCTCGGCGGCGTTTCTTCGAGTCGAAGTGGGGGAGGCGCGACCGTCAGCGTTCTCGCCGACGGGGGATCCACAGGGCGGGCGCGCGGGTTCGGACCAGATGGTCAGGACCCACATCGCCATGCTCCGGGAGGTACCAGGTGGAACGCTGCAGAGCGGCGATGCTGGCGGAACTGCCGACTCAGTGGAATGATCACGGTCGTGGCTGCCGTAGGCACGGCGTCTGAGCCCTCCTGGAGAGCCCCGTTCACGGGGCTGAGCCCGCGTCCTTCGGGAAGCTGGTGACGGTGCTTCGGCGCGAGGGCGCGGAGGCGACCCGCAAGGGCCGGCCGTGGAGCCTTCCGTTGGAGGACCGGGCGCCACCGGTGGCGTCGTACTGGCGGGCGAACATGACGATGCGCGAGCTCGATCCGCTGTTCGGGGTGTCCACGTCGGCGGCGGACCGGGGCGAGGGTGTCCACCACCGCCCTGCTCGGCATCGCCCGGCTGCACAATCGCCCTCGCCGGATAGGCGAGCGCGCGGCCACACAACGACAGAGCACGCCGAAGGCGACTCAGAGATCATTTGCGGGCCAACCTTAGCTGAAAACCTGGCGATTGCTCCGGCGGGCCCAAGTCTCAGGTTTCAGTGCTCGCAGAGGGAGAATTCTCGTTCGTAGAGCTGCTCGTTGTGTTCGTCGACGAAGAACTTACGTTCCTGCATGAGTTGTTCGGGGTAGTTCCTCGCCTGTTCGAGCGTCATGGTCGAGGTGTCGGACCATGGTTGTTGCGGTGACACATCGGATGTCGAGACAATCCTTTCCGACGGGTCAACCAGGAAGAACGCGAGAATTTTGCGATAGCGGGTGCGCCTGCGGCTCGTCGGCGCCACTGCCGCCGGCACTGCGGAACGCGGCGCGGCGCAGCGGACGTCGCGCGGAAGGGGAGCGAGCGGGGGGTCGTCGCCCCGCAGCACGGCATCCACCACTTCCACCACCGCGACATCGGCCACGCGCGGTACCAGGACGTCCACGAGTTCCTCGCAGGTGGTCAGCACGTCGAGCGTTCGCCCGATCTGCCCGCCGGCGATACGCAGCACCTCCGCGCGGGCGCGCCCCTGCTCCCGCTCGGTGACCTCGACCGCGGCCACCGCGAGGCCGAGCACCTCCCCGGACGGCGCCTCGAGGCGGAAGACGGACACCTCGTAGACGTGCTCCTTGTCGGGATCGGCCGTGCGGCGAGCCCGTACGAGGTGTCCCACCACGGCCACACCGCTGTCCAGCACGCCACGCACGAGATCCACGGCCTCGTCGGGCGGGCGTGGCGGTATTGACGCGTACGACGCGCAGGTCGGTGTCCAGTAGGTGCAATCCCACGGGGGACTGGCTGAACAGGGCGTCCAGCATCGCAGCCTCTGGTCCGTTCAGAGGCGCGGTCGACTCGCTTTGGGCCACCCGAAACACCTTTGCTGCTCGGATCCGCCGGCGGACCTTCCCGAGCGTCCACCCAATCCTGTATTACCCCATACATTTAGAAATGCGAAAGATGTTGCATATCGGATGGGTGGCGGTTGCGTTCGCGGACTTGCCGGGACGCCCACCGCCGGCCCGCAACCGGTGGCCCTGAGCTGCAAAGGAGAGCGGACATGTCGAACGAACGGATCCCCGGTATCGACCCGGACGTCGGCCCGAGTGGGGAGGGCTGCGCCCAGTGCCTGGCGGGTGATGGCCCCGGCTGGTGGCTTCACCTGCGCCGTTGCGCACAGTGCGGCCGCATCGGCTGCTGCGACTCCTCTCCCTCCCAGCACGCCGGCCGGCACGCGCGGGAAGCCGGACACCCCTTCCTCACCAGCTTTGAGCCCGGCGAGGACTGGTTCTGGAACGTCGAGACCGGCAACTACTACGAGGGGCCACGGCTGCGCGCACCGGAGTCGCACCCTCGGGAACAACCCGTCCCGGGCCCGGAGGGCCGCGTTCCCGAGGACTGGCAGGAGCATCTCCACTGATTCGCCCGCACCGCCTTGGTACCGCGCGTGCCCCCGGTTGCGGCCGTGGCGCGGCCGCCTTCTCACGCCTCCTTACGGGCCAGCGGATCGGTGATGCCGCCGGGGCAGGCCCGGCGCTCGATGTTCCAGCCGTCCAGGCCGGCGGCGGACCGGTACACGGATTCGTAGAAGTCGAGGACGGCCTCCCGGGGGTTCGCGCTGTCCCGGACCTCGTCGTAGTCCAGCGTGGCCAGGCGGCTGATGCCCCGCTCGACCCAGCGCGCGGCTGCGGGACGCAGCGGGTGCCCGGTCAGGCCGTCGGGCTCCGGCGCGGCGTACGAGTAGAAGGCCGGCCCGGGGAAGGCGTCGTCGCCGAACCAGAAGCCGGAGCTGATGACCTCGCGCGAATAGGCCTCACGGGTCACCGGGTCGACACCCGCCCCCAGCTCGACGAAGCGGTCGGAGAACCGGGTGACTGCGACGTCGAAGGAATGCCAGAAGAGGTGTACCGGGCTGATCTTCCCGGAGAAACCGGAAGAGAACTCCTCGAGCACCAGGTTGACCTGGCTGAGTACCTGCCAGTGGCGGTTGACCCAGAACGGATCGTAGGAAGCGTGCTCCGTGTCTTCGGCGAACGGCCGCTGCGCGTCGGGCAGGCCGTACGGGCGGGGGTGCGCGATGGTCACTGCCACGCCGACCCTGTCGAGGGCGGCGAGCACCTCACGGTGGAACGACGCCACGGACAGGCCGAGGAGCGGGAAGGAGGTGGTCGAGCCGTCGAGCGTGCACACCATCAGCAGGTGGTCGACGAAATCGAAGTCGATCGTGAAGATCGGATTGCCGTCGGTCCCGCCCATAGGACGGGTCGTCACACCCCGCCCAGTGACATGGAACGGGACGTTCCACCAGTGGTTGCGCCGCACGCTGCTCGCCAGCCGGATCTTGCCGACGATCTGGGCGAACCGGTGCAGTGTCTCCTTGGAGTCTCGCCACTCCGACAACGGAATTGCGGGGAACAGGTCCACTGAGCATCCCTCAGCTCGTTGCGCTACGCCTCGCGGCCCGGACACCGACATCTTCACCCCACCCGGCCTCCGCTCCGGGCGCGACCGGCGCACGGCGAGGGAAGCGTCAGCCATCCACCCGCCCCGCCTGACGTCCGGCGGCCCATCGGCTCCGCCCATCGGTGCCCGCTCCGCAGGCTGGGATCAGTGTGCGGAGCGGGTCGATGCGGTACCCGGCGCTGCGCAGCTGGTGGACGATTCCGGCATCGCGGACCTGCGCCGGTGAGTAGCGCCGGGTACCCCGTCCGGAGAGCCGGTCGGGGGTCACGAGCCCCTCCGCATCCCAGTGGCGCAAGGTCGAGGCTCGCACCCCGAGCAGCCGCGAGGCCGGGCCTTCGCGGGCGGCGCGAACGATCTCCGACGTCCGGGGCGGTCGGCCGGTGAAGGCCGACCGCCCCGGACGTCACGATCAGACGAGGTCGAACCGGTCGAGGTTCATCACCTTGTCCCACGCGGAGACGAAGTCCTTCACGAACTTCTCCTTCGCGTCATCGCTCGCGTAGACCTCCGCGAGCGCACGCAGCTCGGAGTTCGAACCGAACACGAGGTCGGCGCGGGTTCCGGTCCACTTGACCTTGCCGGTGGCGGCGTCGAGACCCTCGAACGTGTTCGCGTCCTCGGACGTCGCCTTCCACGTGATACCCAGGTCGAGCAGGTTGGTGAAGAAGTCGTTGGTCAGCGACTCGCGGGCGGTGGTGAACACGCCGTGCGACGACTGCTGGTGGTTCGCGCCCAGGACGCGGAGCCCACCGACGAGGACCGTCATCTCGGGGGCGCTCAGCGTCAGCAGGTTCGCCCGGTCGAGCAGCAGGTACTCGGCCGGCAGCCGGTTGCCCTTCCCGACGTAGTTGCGGAAGCCGTCGGCGATCGGCTCGAGCGCCGCGAACGACTCCACGTCGGTCTGCTCCTGCGACGCGTCCGCGCGGCCCGGCGCGAAGGGAACCTGCACGTCGAAGCCGGCGTTCCTGGCGGCCTGCTCGACGCCCGCACCACCGGCGAGCACGATCAGGTCGGCGAGCGAGATCTGCTTGCCGCCGGTCTGGGCCGAGTTGAAGGACTCCCGGATTCCCTCCAGGGTACGCAGGACCGTCGCCAGCTGGTCGGGGTCGTTGACCTCCCACCCGCTCTGCGGCTGGAGGCGGATGCGCGCGCCGTTGGCACCGCCGCGCTTGTCGCTGCCCCGGAAGGACGAGGCCGACGCCCACGCAGTGGAGACGAGCTGGGACACCGACAGGTCCGAGGCGAGGATCCGGCTCTTGAGGGAGGCGATGTCCTCGGCGTCGACGAGCGCGTGCGTCACGGCGGGCAGGGGGTCCTGCCACAGCAGCGCCTCGGACGGGACCTCGGGGCCGAGGTACCGAACGATCGGGCCCATGTCGCGGTGGGTCAGCTTGAACCACGCGCGGGCGAAGGCGTCCGCGAACTCGGCGGGGTTCTCGCGGAAGCGCCGCGCGATCGGCTCGTAGGCCGGGTCGAGGCGGAGCGAGACGTCTGTCGTCAGCATCGTCGGGGCGTGGCTCTTCGACGTGTCGTGGGCGTCGGGGACCGTGCCCGCTCCAGCGTTGCCCTTCGGCCGCCACTGGTGCGCACCGGCGGGGCTCTGGAACAGCTCCCACTCGTATCCGAAAAGGATCTCGAAGAAGCTGTTGTCCCAGGTCACCGGGGTGTTCGTCCAGATGCCCTCGAGGCCACTGGTGATCGCGTCGGCGCCCTTGCCGGTGCCGAAGCTGTTCTTCCAGCCGAGGCCCTGCTGCTCGATCGGAGCGGCCTCGGGGGCGGCGCCGACGCTGTCCGCGGGGCCCGCGCCGTGGGTCTTGCCGAAGGTGTGGCCGCCCGCGATGAGGGCGACCGTCTCCTCGTCGTTCATCGCCATCCGGCGGAACGTTTCGCGGATGTCGCGGGCTGCGGCGAGCGGGTCGGGGGTGCCGTTCGGACCCTCCGGGTTGACGTAGATGAGGCCCATCTGGACCGCGCCGAGGGGGTTCTCCAGCTCACGGTCGCCGGTGTAGCGCTCGTCGCCCAGCCAGGTGGTCTCGGGACCCCAGTACACGTCCTCGTCGGGCTCCCAGACGTCCGGGCGACCGCCGCCGAAGCCGAAGGTCTCGAAGCCCATGGACTCCAGGGCGACGTTGCCGGCGAGGATCATGAGGTCGGCCCACGAGAGGTTCTGGCCGTACTTCTTCTTCACCGGCCACAGCAGGCGACGGGCCTTGTCGAGGTTCCCGTTGTCCGGCCAGCTGTTGAGAGGGGCGAAGCGCTGCTGGCCCGCCCCGGCACCGCCGCGGCCGTCGCTGATCCGGTAGGTGCCGGCGCTGTGCCACGCCATCCGGATCATGAACGGGCCGTAGTGGCCGAAGTCGGCGGGCCACCAGTCCTGCGAGGTGGTCAGCGTCTCCGCGATGTCCCGCTTCACCGCAGGGAGGTCGAGGGTCTTGAACGCCTCGGCGTAGTCGAACTCCTCACCGAGGGGGTTGGCCACGGCGGGGTTCTTGGCGAGGATCTTGAGGTTGAGCCGCTCGGGCCACCACTGGCGGTTTCCGCCACCCTGTGTCGGGTGTGCGGCGCGCTCATGTGCGACCGGGCATCCGCCTCCGCCCTCCGTCTTCGCGTCTACGACGATTGCATCATGGTTCTCAGACATGGGAATCCTTCCAAACCGGGCGGATCACTGTGCTAAGGAACTACGGGTGGCGGAAAAGCCGGGTACAGGCTCCAGTGGGTCCAGTGGGCGACGCGGCCTCGCTGCGGCGAGGGCGTGGAGGGCCGGCACGCGACGTGCAGAGGGAACCGGTCGGCGCGATCGCGCACCCTGAAGCGACCGTCCCGATGCCGAGGTGGTCACCTTCCGGCGCGGCCTCGAGCAGCGTGACGCGGGTGACCGTGGTCCACAGGCCCACATTGCGCAGCTCCTCGGAGGTGGTCCGTCACGTCTGTGTCTCACTGCGGTACTGGGATCTTCCTGTCCCTTGGCTGTCAACCGAACCGATCCTACGATGGACGGAATCCAAGTCAAGAAGCGCGCCAAACCCATATCCAATAGGGACCCGGACGTGTCTCTAAACTCCGAGTATCCCACCAAACCTGAATGGGTGAACCGACATGAGTGACCTGCTGGAACGACTGCGTGGGCGTGGCTGGCGGATGACCTCCCAGCGGCGTGTCGTTGCCGAGGTACTCGACGGAGACCACATGCACCTCACGGCCGACGAGGTGCATGCCCGCGCGGCGGAGCGGCTGCCCGAGATCTCGCGGGCCACCGTCTACAACGCCTTGGGCGAGCTGGTCACTCTCGGTGAGGTCGTGGAGCTGTCCACGGACGGCCGTGCAAAACGCTACGACCCCAACGCGCACCACCCGCACCACCACCTGGTGTGCTCCCGTTGCGGCACCATCCGCGACGTCCACCCGACGGGCGATCCGCTGGCCGGCCTCCCGGCGGAGGAACGCTTCGGGTTCACGGTGTCCAAGGTCGAGGTCACGTTCCGCGGTCTGTGCCCGTCCTGCGCCTAGGGGGTGTCCGGCCCTGATCCGCCGGACACCCCCTAGACAGCGCGTTCCGCGCTCAGGGCGGGACCCGTCCTGAGCCGGGCGCGGCCAGGCCGGGCCGGGGGCCGGCCGCGCCCGTCGGCGGCGCCGCTGGCCGGCCTGCTTGGCAGCAGGCGGTGCAGGGCGACGCCGCGCGCGGACGCGGCGACGACCCCGGTCGAGGGTGGCGAGCACGGCGGCCCGGGTGCGGCCGAGACCGTACACGGATGACCTCAGCCGGTACCGGGGAGGCAGCCTGTAGGCGTGCGACCAGTGGTTTCAGCACGGGCCTCGCCGCCGCACGTTGACTGCCTCCCCGTTCCCGGTCCGGTTACGGGCGGCGTCGCGTACGTGGCACCCGGCGGGGGAGCGGATCCCGTTCGTCACACCTCTGATCGAGCCGTACCCGGGGGTCTGGCCAGGACTTCTTGCTCCCGTGCCGTCAGTTCAGGGCCGTCGAGCAGGGGCTTGCGGGGGCCGAGTGCCGCCGCCAGGAGGACTGCGGGGCCGGCGAGGATACGGGCCGGCCTGCGCAGCGTCACGACGTCGGTGACCCGTTTCACGATCATGGCGTTGCCGGTGGCCGTGCGGGCGAGGCGGTGGACGTACCGCGCGCTCAGCCGGTCCGCGAGGTTCGGTTTCCTGCCGGTCGCGCCGGGGTAGAACCGGTCCTGGCCGACCGCCAGCATCCACGCCGCAGCCGCCGGCCGTGCCATCGCGCGCTGGGCCCGTGAGGTGAAGCCGGGGGAGGCGACGGGCGTTCGCGCGGCCCGGCCGCGCAGGGCGAGGGCGCCGAGGGCCGCCACGGACATGCCGTGTCCGTAGACGGGGTTGAGGCTGGTGGCCGCATCACCGAGGACGACGAATCCCTCAGGGAGCCCGGCCCGCTCGAAGTGGCGCCAGCGGTTGGCGGTGCGCGCGTACACGGTCACGCCGCTGATCGGCTCCGCCCGGGCGAGGAGATCGGCCACGAGGGGATGCCGGACCCTGCGGGCGAAGTCCTCGAAGAGCTCCTCGTTCGAGGAGGGCTCGCCGCCGCGCGTGCCCGAGAGGCTGACGTGCCACTGGCCGTCCTCGATGGAGATGATGGTGGCGAAGAGTCCGGGCCGGGCCTGACGGGGATCGGCCGGAATGTGTACCACCGGCCAGTCGGTCTCGGTCCCTTCCGGCGCGCGGTACCGGCGGCTGGCGTAGCGGACGCCGGCGTCGACCACCGTTTCCCGCACCTCGGGGCCGCCGATGTCGAGGAGCCACCGGGTGTTCTTGGAGCTGCGGCCGGTCGCGTCGATGACGAGGTCGGCCTCGATCAGGCTCTGGCGCCTCTGCCCGTCCTGCCCGTTCCGTCCGTCCCGTCCGCCCTGCGCGTCCTCGACGTACACGCCCCGTACCCGTGCGCCGTCTCCCGCCAGACCGGTGATTTTCGTGTGTGTCCGGAGCCCGACGTTGGGCATCTCCAGGACCCGCCTGCGTACGGCCCAGTCGATCAGGTCCCGGCCGGCGCCGATCAGGTAGTGCGTCGGCTCCCATGAGCGGCGGTACCAGCCGGCCGGTGAGAACGAGACCATCCCGTTCGGGATCGGGATGCGGTGGGCGCCTGCCGCGAGCCAGTCGTCCGTGACTCCCGGAAGGAGTTGCTCCATGGCATCGGCTCCGCCGGCCCACAGGGTGTGGGCGTGCGCGGCCTGCGGAAGTCCGGCCCGCGGCAGGGGTGTCTGCGGGAGCGCGCTGTCGCGCTCGAGGACGAGTATCTCGCCGACGTGCGGGGCAAGAGCCGCCGCGGCGAGAGTACCGGCCAGGCCGCCGCCGAGAATGACCACGCGGGGTAAGGCGGAAAGGCGCGATGTCATGGTGCGCTGCTCTCTGGGACGGCGGTTCGCCGGCACGAACGGACCGTGGCCGACTTGGTCAGTGCCTGGGACATCCGGACCAGGCCCAAAGGACTGTTCGGCGAGGTGAGGACCGGGCTCGGGCCCCTCGGCACGGGCTCTTCCGGCGCGCTCTGCGCACGGCCCCAGAGGACGACGGCACTCGCCAGGGCGGCGGCGTCGGCCACGGCCGCAGCCTCGTCGGCCGAACGGCCGGCTTCCAGTTCCTCCCGCAGTGCCTTTTCCCGTATGCCGGCGTGCAGGTAGGGGCTGACCGTGAGGATCCCGTCGTGGATGTCCGACTCACGCTGGGTCAACCTGATCTCGATGGACGTCCAGGGCCCGGTGGCCAGGTCGATGCTGTGCCGTGTCGCCGCCTTCAGTTCCTGGGAAAGGGGGCGAAGCAGGCGGTACCGGCGCCACATCCGCCACAGGCCCGTGACGTGCTCGGAGACGAGCGGCAGGACGAACCCGGTCGCGATCAGGAGTGCGGACACGGAGGCGAGAGCCGGTGCGATCTCGGAGCTGAGGACGTCCCAGTCGTCGCTGCCCGCCCAGCGGGCCCCGATCGCACTGAACTTGGCGATGTCGTACAAGAGGTTGAGTACGTACCCGACGGCGATCAGGCCCAGTCCCGAGCGGAGTGCGCCGTGGACCGCGCGCGCCCATCGCTGGCACAGAAGCGTCATGGTGACGGCTGCCGTGGTGTGGGCCGCGAGGTAGAGGAGGATCATCTCCCTGATGTACGGCGTGGACGCGTAGTACGTGTCCAGGTCGCGCAGGCGCTCGACGGGGGCGTCGCCGAGCGCGAAGAGCACGTTGATGGCCGCGATCACCGCGAGGGTGACCACGTTGCACAGGCGGGACCGCCGACGGGTCCGCTCCGCGTCCTCCGGGCCGCTGCTCCAGCGGAAGATGAGCACGATGTTGGCCCCGGAGAAGGCCGTGAGCAGCGAGAACACGACCGGTGCAGCGGCGTTCGGAACCCCCGTGATCCTGTTGACCGCGATGAGCGTGGGGATCGCGGTGAACCCGAACACGGCGGTCGCCAGCGTGAGGAGGATGCAGACGGACCGCAGGAGTTCGTCCCGGGGATTGCGGCAGAGGGCGGGGAACTTGAGGCCCGCAGCCACGAGCAGCAGGACTCCGGGTATGTAGAAGGCCAGTCCGTTCGAGTCGTTCACGCCGCGCCCTGTTGTTGCCGTTGCCGTTGCGGTCGTTGTTGCCGTCGCCGTTGCTGCCGGGCGGAGGCCGGAGACTTGTCGACCGGATGGCCGGGGGTCCGAACCCGTCGGCCGGCCCGGGGGTTGTTCATGTGTGGGCGTTCCTCGTGAAGGGGCGGGGTGCCGGGCTGCTCGTGGGTCGCGAACGGCCCGTTGTCAGGCTCGGCGACTGACGGTGTCGAGATGCCGGTAGAGCGCCTCGTGCCCTTCGGGGGTGGGGTGCAGGCCGTCGACGAGCAGTTCGCTCTTCTCGCGCAGCGGCTCCCACATGTCGAGGTAGTCGACGTGGTTCTCGTCGCACCAGGCCCGTATGGATTCACGCAGGGCCAGTGCCCGTGCCCGGGTGAAGCGCAGGCCCTCGTAGTCGCGGGTGCGTTCTTCGTCGAGCCATGCCGGTCCCGCGACAACGAGTCGCGCATTGTGGCCGAGGGCCGTGGCAGCCAGCGAGCCGAGACTGTCCGCGATGTGCACCGGCCCGTCGCCGTGCGTCTGCGGGGCAGTGAGCGGCAGGGCGGAGTCGTTGATACCGGCGGCGACGAGGAGGGTGTCCGGCCGGCGCGGGCCCAGCAGCGCGGGCGTCTGCTCGCTGACATCGGCCAGTGTGCTGCCGGGGATGGCCAGGTTGAAGACCCGGTGTTCAGCCTCGTTCCCCGCGATGTGGGCAGCCGCCAGGTGGGCTGCCCATCCTCCGTGCGGATCACAGCGTCCGTAGGCGATGCTGTCGCCCACGATCACGATGCGCTGTGCGGAGCGGAGCGGCTTCGCATCCAGGTATGCCCAGGTGTTCTCCCCGGAGGTGAGGACCACCCGTCGGCGGGTGTAGTCGTCGACTTCGTAGGCATCGGCTGCGGCGAGGTCCTGGTCGGTGAGGTGCAGAACGGCGCCCTCGACCGTGGCGCCGAGCCTGCGCTCCAGGATCAGGTGTACGTCCAGGCCGCTGGCGGCGATCACGGCCGGGTCGGTGATCGGCAGGGGCCGGGTGGTGTAGCCGGCCAGCGACGCCGGCTCAGTGGGAACGGTTCGGCCGAAGAGAGCGGTCTGGACCCGTTCGTCCATCAGCGTGCCGAACGAGAACAAGGTGTGGGGGCGTGATTCGGTCACGGTGAGCCGCGTGCCCTTTCTTCAAGGAATGATCAACTCACCCTAACGGCCGCCCCGGGCCGCCGAACGAGCCCTCCCCGCTACGAGGGGAGGGGCCGAGCCCGGCACCGAGGACGCCGACCGCCTCACCCTGCTCACCGTTCTCGGCACCCAGGCGCTCGCCGGCCGGCCGGCCTCGAGCCTCAGGCGAGCGACTCCGGTCCGGCGCGGACTCAGCAGCAGCGCCCGATCGCCTCGGCCTTGCTGAAGTCCCCGGCCGCGTACGCCTTCGCGGGGATGGTGAAGTACATCGTTCCGGCGTCCCCCCAGCCCCATCCCAGTTCCGCGTCCTCCGCGAGCTGGAGCAGATGGACTGCGGGGCCGTCGGCGTCGCGGTAGGACACCTCCGACGCGTACGAGGTGTCCGGCCAGCCGAAAGCGCAGTGGCCGCCCGCCGTGTTCCCGTTGAGGTCGTGCATCTCGGCGAGGATGAGCGACGTCGCGCCCCAGTGCTTGTCCGTGTCGAACTCGACGTCGTCGTCGTGGACGTCCCAGCAGTCCGGCAGCATGGTCACCTCGGCGGCGTGGACGGGGCGGGCCGGAAAGCTCCGCGCCGGCTCGGGTGCGGCCGTCTCGATCGCCCGCGCGGGATCTGCGGGAATCACACGGCTCGCCTCGGGGCTCCATGTGTCGAGCTTGGAGTAGTCCTCGTACGGCACGTCCGGATCGATGGAGAAGAAGTTGAGCAGGCCCGGCCGTGTCGGCAGTTCGTCCCCGAGCCACACGGCGAGGGCATCGGTGTCGAGTACGGCGTGCAGGGACAGGGGAACGCCGCCGAGTTCGGGCCAAGGGGTGCCCGGTTCGAGCAGGGCGGGGCCACCGAGCCGGGATCGGCCGGCCGCCGGAGCGTCGTTCGCCGCCCGAGACAGCCGGAAGCCGCGGCGGGCCATCGCCGCGAACTGCCGGCCGGCCTGCTCGCCGAGCCGTTCGGTGCACAGGCGGTGCATGCTGGCGCGATCATCGAATTCCATGCCGCGATCCTCTCAACGCTGGCTCGCCGTCCATGAGTCAGGGCACCGCGTGTGGTGCGCGGGGGCCGTCCTCCACCCCTCCGGCGACGCTCCCTCCGGCGGCATCAGCCGGCGCGATCCCTGCCGGGAGGCATCGGAGATCCGGGGACGTGCGCCCCGACCCGATCAGGCTGGAGCTACGCTCCGACGATGGAACGCGCAGAGGTCCTCAAGCGAGTCATCGGCATCCTCACCGAGGCCCAGGAGATCCGCCGAGCAGCTGAAGCCGGCGAGGAAGACGACAGTCCCGACACGGAAGCAGGGGTCGTCACCCAGCTGCTGAACGAAATGCTGCCGTCGATCAGCGTTCCGTCCGACTCCTCCCCACAGCAGGTGGCCCGCCTCGTCGCGGAGGCACTGGGACCGGCCCTGCACACGATGGTCGCCGGATTCAGCCTGGCCTTCACCAGTCTCGCCATGGCGCACGACGCCGGCCGGACGGACATCTCGTCGACCGAGGTACTCCAGGAGCTCGCCCTCGAAGTGGAGGCGGGAACCTACGACGACGGCGCCTAGTCACCGCCCGAGTCCCCGCGGCACGACGGCTATCCGCGGAACGGCTCCCAGCCCTCCTCCAACGGCGACCGCGGATCGTCCCGGTGCAAGGACCGGTGCAGGACGCCCGGGACGTCCGTATCGGTACCGACGCCCCGCCCGGCGTGCAACGCGTCCGCCACGGCGGTCAGGTACGCGGCGAACGACGGCCAGGTCCCCGGCGTGGGTGCGTCGGCCTCGGCGTAACTGCCGAGGCCGCCGTGGCCCGCACCGGGAGTGCAGTCGGCGAACAGCCCGTAGAACCCGTCCGGGTCCGAGGCGATGAAGGCCAAGTACCGCTGCTGCGGCTCTTCGTCACGCTCGTACCCGGCCGGTCCGTCGATCCAGCGCCAGTTTCTCCAGCGGCCCGCTCCCCCCGTCCGGCAGGATGCATCCGCTGGGATCCTGCTCGGGATCCCACGCGGCCTCGGGGATCGGCAACGGACCGTCCCAGGTCGGCCAGGCGAAGTCGATGCCGGGGCCAGTGCCGTTGTGGAGCCGGTAGAACGCCCGGACGTCGGCGGGGATCACGAAGTCGAGCTCCCGTTCCACAGCCCGGATGTCCTCCTCGGCGGCCGGCGGCGGCAGACGCCGGCGGCTCCGCGGCGCGTACTCCTCGAGCCACGCCTCGATCCTGTGCCAGGCAGAGAGGGTCTGCTCCACCCGTATCCGATCGTCGGTCATGCCCGGCACCCCAACGACTCGCTCAAGGCCACTGTCGGAGATCGGCCGGGGTCCTGGCCACCGGGCTTGGCCGAGCACCGGACCCCTTCTCCCGTCCCGCCCGGGCTCCACGGCCTGTCGCCCGACTGTCCGAATGCGCGTGCCATTACGCTTGGGCCTGCTCAGCAGGTGAGTTGACGACGGTGGGGACGGAGCGTGTGGTGACGGCGGGGGAGGCGAACGGCTCGGAGCTCGTAGGCAAGGTGCTCGGCGGGCGGTACCGGGTGACGGCGGTCATCGGACGCGGCGGCATGGGAGTGGTGGCCCGTGCAGTGGACGAACTCCTCAGCCGAGAGGTTGCCGTCAAGGTCATGCGGGCCTACACGGACGCCTCGGGGGTCGAACTGGCCGATCTGCGCACCCGGATGCAGCGGGAGGCGCAGGCCGCCGCCCGTATCCGGCACGGCGGTGTGGTCACCGTGCACGATGTGACCGAGGAGCAGGGTCTGCCGGTCATCGTGATGGAACTCGTCGACGGGCCCTCGCTCGACGACGTGCTGGCGAAGCGTGGCCCGCTCGAGCCGCGCGAGGCCGCGGCCATCGGAGCCAAGCTGATGGACGCGCTCGACGCAGCGCACCGAGCCGGGGTCCTGCACCGCGACGTCAAGCCGGCCAACGTGCTGCTGGAACACAACGGCCGGGTCGTGCTCACCGATTTCGGCATCGCCACCTTGGATGCCTCGGGCGATGAGGCCATGGCCAAGCTGACCCGCAGCGGCGACATCATCGGCTCCCTCGACTATCTCCCGCCGGAGCGCGCACAGGGTATGGAGCCCGGCCCGGCGTCGGACATCTGGTCGCTCGGCATGACGTTGTACGCCGCCGTGGAGGGAACGTCACCGTTCCGCCGCACGTCCGCGTGGTCCACTCTGTCGGCGATCGTCTCCGAGCCGCTCCCGGAGCCCCGTCGAGCCGGAGCGCTCACGCCCGTACTGCAGGCGCTCATGGCGAAGGAGCCGGCGAGCCGACCTTCCGCGGGCCAGGCGCGCGAGATGCTGGAAGCGGTGGCCCAGGGCAGGAGTGTGAACCAAGCCGCCCCCGTGGCCGCCCCCGTGGCCGCCCCGCCCGCGACGGCCACTGCTTCGGCCGTACCCCCCGTCCTCCCGGTACCTCCCCCCGGGTACGGCCCCGCTCCGGTGGCGTACCCGCAGCCGTCCTCGCAGCCGTCCTCGCAGCCGTCCCCGCAGCCGTCCCACGCCGGCTACGGGGCCCCCGGCCGGCCGGGCACTTTCGGGCAGACCGGAGCACCGACCGCCCCCCAGGCTCCCGGCGCCGGGAGATCGTCCCGCGGACGCGTCGTCATCGCTGCCGCGGCCGCCGTCGTACTCGCCGGGGGCGGCATCGCGTACGCCGTGGTGGGCAAGGACGGCGGCAAGAGCGGCCAACAGGCACATGCCGCGTCGCCCCAGACCACCCGCAGTCCCTCCGTACCCGCAGACGCCCGGCCTCAGGGGTCGGCGAAAACCGGAGGCAAGGCCGGCAAGTCGCCCACGCCCACGTCGACGCCGAGCGGCAAGGGCGGCGGCTCGGCCCCGCAGGCGTCGGCCTCTCCGCCGGCTGGTCCCAGCCCGGTGTCGACGAGTTGCACGGGATGGAGCCATCAGGAGCGGAACCCGGGTACCTACGGCTACATGTCCGGCAGCTACCACATCGTGACCGGGCCCTACCAGACATGTCCCTCCGTGGCGATGGCCAAGGCCGGCACGAAACTCCTGTACCACTGCTACGTCGTCAATGCGTACGGAAACAAATGGACCTTCGTCCGCGCCGCCGACTCGAGCGCTTCCGGCTGGATGTCCAGCGACAACCTCACCCGCCAGAACGGCCCGTCGACCCGCTGCTGAGATCCGGGCCGCACGACCGCTGGACCGGTGATGTGGTGGTCGTGACGGCGTGACGGCGTGGCGGAGGGCGGTGTCGCTCGGCGGGTGGTCGCGCCGGCGGGCGCTGATGTGGCCGTCAGGCCGGATGAGGATCGCTCCGTGGGAGCGCAGGCCGCAGAGTTCGGTGTGCTCCTCGGGAAGGGGCTCGATGCGGAGCGGCCATGGGCCGGTGGCCTGCTGCTCCCAAGGGGCGGGGTCCGGGGTCAACAGGGTGAACCACTCTCCGAAGGCGTCGAGCGTGGAACGGCCCCGTGTGAGCCAGCGGTGCGGCATGCGATGGCCTGGCCTCGTGGTGGGACGTAGTCCGTGCCGCCGTCGGACGGCTCGGGCGGTGCACCGTCGTCGCCGAGGACGGCGGCAGAGCGGTAGGTGACACCGAGCACGAGACCGGGTCAGGCTGCGCGGCCGTGGTCGGCCTCCCTGTGCATACCCGCGCACAGAGCCCAGACGATGAAGAGGTTGACGCCGACCAGGACCGTGGCCCAGAGGGGGTAGTACGGGATCCACAGGAAGTTGGCGATCGTGCCCAGCCCTGCCACGACCACGCCGAAGTAGCGCGCCCACAGGGCTCCGCTGAGCACGGCGCAGCCCGCGAAGACGATGAGGATGCCCACGATGAGGTGGACCCAGCCCCAGCCCGTCAGGTTGAACTCGAAGACGTAGTGGCGCGTGGCGAGGAACAGGTCGTCCTTGGCGATGGCCGCGATTCCCTCGAGGACCGCCATCGCGCCACCGAAGATCATCAGTGCTGCTGCGACGACGGTGGTTCCGGAGGTGGGCGCATGCCACGGGTCCGGACTGACGTGGGCCGCCCCGGGTCGGGTGGAGTCACTGGCCATGTCGGCCTCCTTGCTTGGCGGCGCCAATCCGGTCAGCCGAGCACGCCGGACCGGCGCGATTCCCCGTCTCAGCGTGGCACGGTGGCACTCCGTCGGCATTCCGAAGCCGTGACGCCGCTGAGACCACCGGAAATGCGCATGCCGCAAGGGCCCTCAGAGGGCGTCGGGCCTTCGATGGGAGTAAAGAATACTTGACATCATGTCGTGACTGCTTGACACTCCGAATGTCTGGTTTTCTTGACATCGGGAGCGGCAGTGGCGGTCGAGGAGAAACGTGCCTGGAGCATGCTGGTGGTCGCGGTCGGGTCGTACGCGGTGTACCTGTGGGTCGTGTTGGGGCGCCCCGCAGGAGTCGCGCTGACCCGGGCGCCGTACGCGGGAGCCCTGCTGTGGACGGTCGGACTGTCGATCGCCGCGTCCATCGCCGCGCACATCGCGATCGCCGCCTTCTCGCCGAAGGAGGCGAACGTCAAGGACCAGCGTGACCGCGAGATCCACCGCTTCGGTGAGTACGTGGGGCAGTCGTTCGTCGTGATCGGCGGCGTGGCCGGCCTGCTTCTGGCGATGGCCGAGGCCGCTCCGTTCTGGATCGCCAACGCCATCTACCTGGCCTTCGTCCTGTCCTCGGTGCTCGGCTCGGTGGTCAAGGTCATCTCGTACCGGTTCGGCTTCCACCCGTGGTGAAGGCGACGCGGGTCACCAACACCATCCGGGCCCAGCGTTTCGCCCACGACGAGATGACCCAGGCCGAGCTCGCCCGCCGCATCGGCGTGAGCCGCCAGACGGTCATCGCCATCGAGCAGGGCCGCTACTCGCCCTCGCTCGAGATGGCCTTCCAGATCGCCCGGGTGTTCGGGGTTCCCCTCGACAGCGTCTTCCAGTACACGGTCCCCACCAACGGCGCGCCTGACACAGGCACAAGCGGCACTACCGGCAACGAGGGAGACATCCGATGAGAGCCATCGTCCAGGACGTGTACGGACCGCCCGACGTCCTGCGTCTCGAAGAGATCGAACAGCCCGTGCCCGAACCGGGCGAAGTGCTCCTGCGGGTACAGGCGGCCGGACTCGACCAGGGCGTCTGGCACCTCATGACGGGCACGCCCTACGCGATCCGCGCAGCGGGCTTCGGCCTGCGGGCACCCGGCCAACGGGTCCGGGGTCTGGACGTCGCAGGCCGCGTCGAGGCCGTCGGAGCGGGCGTCGGCCGCTTCCGGCCGGGTGACGAGGTGTACGGCACCTGCACCGGCTCCTTCGCGGAGTACGCCTGCGCCAAGGAGGACGAGCTGGCTCCGCGGCCGGCCCGGCTGACACCCGAAGAGGCGGCGGTCGTCACGACCTCGGCGTGCACGGCCCTCCAGGCCCTGCGCACCGGCCGGCTGGAGACCGGCCAGCGGGTCCTGGTGATCGGGGCCTCGGGCGGGGTCGGGACGTACGCCGTACAACTGGCCAAGGCGCTCGGCGCCGCACACGTCACCGGGGTGTGCAGCGCCCCCAAGACGGACCTGGTCCGCTCCCTCGGCGCCGACGCGGTCATGGACTACACCCGTGAGGACCCCACCGACGGGGCCCGCCGCTACGACCTCGTCCTCGACATCGCCGGCAACCGTCCCCTCCGCCGGCTGCGCCGGGCCCTGACCCCTCGCGGGACCCTGGTCATCGTCGGCGGCGAGACCGACGGCCGCTGGATCGGCGGCCACGACCGGCAGCTGCGGGCCCTGCTGCTGTCGCCTTTCACCCGTCACCGCCTGCGTGGACTCGCCGCCACCCCTCGCCCCGAGGACCTGCGCATCCTCGGGGAGTTCATCCAGTCCGGCGCGCTCAACCCGGTGGTGGACCGTACGTACCCGCTGGCCGAAGTCCCGGACGCGATACGCCGCCTGCGGGAGGGGAGCGTACGGGGCAAGATCGCGATCCGCGTCTGGCGCCGATGACGCGTACTCCGGTGCCTTCCCGCTCAGCCCCGAGGGCGCCGCCAACTCCATCGGCCGGCAGTACTTCGGTCCGGTCGTGCTCGTCACCAACGCCCGCTGCTACTCCGCCACCGACATCTTCTCCGCCGGTTTCCAGGACCACGGGATCGGCGGCTGGTGCACCCCGAGAGCTCGCACCGTCTGGCGGCGGGCATCCCGGGCGCCGAGCCGATCGAACTGCCCGGCGCGGCCCACGTCCTGAACGAGACCGACCGCGTGGCGTGGCTTCGGCACGTCCGCGCGTTCCTCGGCACGCCGGCGCGGAGCTGGGCGGCATCCGCCGAGCCGCGTCGTGCGTACGTCCGACCCCCGATGGGTGAGGGGCCTCGTCCAGACGACAACGGTGGCGGAGGCCGTGGCGACGGCTGCCGGCCGCCTGTCATCCGGCCATGGCCCTGACACGTCCGGGGCGGTCCGAGGCAGCCGGGCCCGGTCTCGGTCGTGGGCTCGGCGACACTCAGGAGCGCCGGCGGGCCTCGCGTCGTCTCACGGGCTGTCCTCCGAGAGGGGCCCGTAGTGGTATGTGAGCTCCTGCCAGGTCAGCGCGCCGCCGGGCTGTTCCTCCTGTTCGGGGCGGTTGAACCGCGCCATCCGCCACGCGCCGCGGTTCGGGCCGTCACTGAGGCGTGTCCACGCGTCGAGGTCGGCATCGAGAACCCGCGTGGGACCGTCGTCGCCGGGATCGGCGTTGTCCACGGGGGACCAGTGGCGCAGGTCGGGGCGCTGTGCCACCCGTTCTTCGTAGGCGGCGGCCCGGGCCATGAAGTCGCGGCCGCCGGCCGGGGCACGCTTGACGTGCTCCAGGTCGTAGGCGCTGGCGAGGCTGGTGAGCGTGTGGCGCATGTGACCAGCGTAGAAGCTCGCGCCCCGGTCCGGGAGCCGGTTCGGCGACCTGCTGTATTTCGGCCGTCGTGCAGCCGAGGTCTTCGAGCGGGACACCGCCGGCCATCAGGCGGGGCTGCCGTCCTCCGTCCGGGACGCGGACGGGTTCGGGTGCGGGTGCGCGGCCAGGACCGAGGCCGCCAGGTGGTCGCGGAACCAGCGGTGCCCCGGGTCGGTGGCGTTGCGGGGGTGCCAGGCCATTCCCAGGTCGAGGGGTGCCAGGTCGAGGGGGAGGGGGAAAGTGCGCAGCCCCAGCGCGGTGGTGGTGTCGGGGAGCCAGTCGGCCAGGGTGAGCGCGACGAGGTCGGTGTCCCGGGCGAGCATCATCGCGCTCGTGTGGCTGGGTACGACGACTGAGGTACGGCGTCGCAGCCCGAGTTCCGCGAGGGCGGTGTCGATGGGTCCGAGGCGCTTGCCGAGCCGGGAGATGCCGATGTGGTCGGCCGCGGCGAAGCGGCGGGCGTCGATCCGCCCGTCGAACAGGGGATGGCCGGTGCGGGCGATGCCGACGAGCGCCACCCGGGTGAGCGGCTTGGTTCGGATTTCCGGGTCCAGGTGTCCGAGGACGCCCAGTTCCACGTCCACCCAGCCCTGCCGCAGTCCGGGGCCGCCCTCCATCGCCTCCGGCAGGAAGACCACGTCCACATGCGGGGCTTCGGATCGGATCCGCTCGGTCAGGGTCCCGGCCAGCCCCGCCAGGAGCAGGTCGGCGGCCTGCACGGTGAAGGTGCGCTGGAGGTGCACGGCGTCGAAGCCGGCGCCGGGCCGCAGGACGCTGTCGCAGCTGCGCAGCAGCCGGCCCACTTCCTCCCGTAGCTCCAAGGCTCGCGGGGTCGGGACCATCTGCTGGCCCGCGCGGACCAGCAGGGGGTCGCCGACGGCTCGGCGGAGCCGGGCCAGGGTACGGCTGGCCGCCGCGGGTGACGTGCCGAGTCGCTCCGCCGCCCGGGTCACGCTGTTCTCTTGGAGCAGGGCGTCCAGAGCTCGTAGGAGATTGAGATCCATCATGCTCCTGACCTGCATTTTTACGTGTGAGTCAACTATATCGTGCCAATCTTTGCATGGTGGAGGAACGCTCTCTTGCCGAGAGTGGAGACGTACGCGAAGTCGCGTGACATCCCATTCGTCTTGCTTGAGGAGCCCCCTGTGCAGCAGTCCCCCCGCGCCGGCCGAGAAGGCGATGTTCTGGCCGTGGTCAGTCAGAGCGGGCCGACGGTCTCGTTCTTCGACGCCGCCACCGACCGGCACATCGGCACGACGGACATCCTCGCCGAGCCGCACGAGTTGTGCTTCGACCCGACGCAGCGACTGCTGTGGTGCACCACGACGTACCGCTCGGGCTACTACCACGAGAACGGCGGCCGGCGCACGGAGCTGACCGTCATCGACCCCGACACCCGCCGCATCGTCGAGGTCGTCGACCTCGCCCCGGAACACGGGCCGCACGGACTGGCGCTGGATTCGGCGCGCCGCCGGCTCTACGTCAGCGTGGAGGGCTCGGCGGACCGGCCCGGCGGTGTCGTGGTGATCGACACGGAGACCCGCCGGCCCCTGGGCAGGATCGACACCGACGCGCCCGGCCCGCACTGGTTCGCCATCGATCCGGCGGGACGGACGGGCTACGCCACCAACAAGGAGGCGCCGTTCGTGTCGGTCGTCGACCTCGAACGGGGAACCCTGACCGCTAAGGTCGAGGTGCCGGGCAGCGAGGGGCTCGCCGTCTCCGCCGACGGCGCGCACGCCTTCGTCGCCGCGCCGTACGGTTCCTTCTCCGCCACCGCCCGGGAGCGTGAGGAGCGGCCGGCCGCCGGAATCCGGGTCATCGATGCCCGGACGGCATCCGTCGTCGACACCCTGCCCACGCAGAACGTCGTCCTGCCGGTGCACCTGACATCGACGGGAAAGCTGCTCGTCGGCGAAGTACGTATGGAGCCCGACCCGGTGTCCCGCCTCGGACGCCACGCGCCGGGCCGCCTCACGGTGTTCTGCGCCGACACCCGCAAGCAGCTGGGCGCGCTCGAGGTGGGGCTCTGCCCGCTGACCATCGCCTCGTCGCCCGACGGCCGGATCGCCTACGTGGCCTGTGTCGCCTCGTCCACCGTCGAGATCGTCGACCTGGACACGCTGCGGGGTCTGGCCCGGCTGGACATCGCCAGGCTCGGCGAGCCCGGCGCCCACGGCCTGGCCTACATCCCGCGCCCGGCCTGACCCGGACGGCAGCCGCCTTGAGCCACGTCCGGCTCCGTGGGTGACTTCCCCCCCCGGCCAAGTCGGTTGACGCCGGCCGGTCCGTCGGCTCTGCTGCTGTTCACCGCATGTCGGGACGCGGGCACCGGGCGAGGGGGAGCGGGAAGTGAACGTGGACCAGAGTGAGGTGAGCCGGACGACGGGGGTCGTGCCGTCCCGGGTGAAGCGGGTGAGCGGCCCGTGATGGGCGGGTACGCCGGCGACTGGACGGCCGTCCTGTACGGGATGGCGCTGCTCTGGCTCGTGTACGGGTTGTTCGTGATGGCGGCCTTCGGTGTGTGGAGCGGGCGTGCCGCAGCCGGCCGTTCCCGTACGTGGGCGTACGCCCTGTCGGTCGCGGTGCCGGCCGTGGTGCTCGGAATCCCCGGGTACGCGCGGTTCCGCCCTGGGGGCGGTAATCCGACGAGCGGTGACGTGCTCTTCTTCTTCGGAGTCGAGGTCGGCCTGATCACCGTACTGCCCTGGCTGCTGGGCTGGGGCGGGACCCGGCTCGTCGCCGTCGCCGTACGCCGCAGGCGCCGCAAGAACGGGCAGGACCCCGGCGTGCGACGCGGTGCGGCCGGCTGAGGCGGAGCCTTCCGCGCCGCGCGGGCCGCCGGCCGCCATCGGCAGCCGTCAGCCGTGGCGCGGCATGCGGACGCCGGAGGGGCTGTGGGCCTCTCCGGCGTCCGCTATGTGTGTGGTTTCCCGGGAGGTGTTCCCGGGGGGTGTGGGGTCGTCGGTTGTCACTTGCCGAGCTTTGCCTTGAGTTCTTCCTTGAGCTGCTTCTTGATCTCGTTCTTCTTGACGGTGCCGCCGGTGCCGGTGCCGTCGCCGCCGACGGCGGTGGCGTCGCCGGTGTTGATGGCGTCGGCGCTGGCGTTGCCGCCGGTGGCGTTGCCGGTGGTGATCACGCACTTGCCCTTGCAGCTGCCGACGCCGGTGCTGGCGGCGCCTCCGGTGGCGGTTCCGCCGACCGTGGTGTTCTCCGCGTTGGCGTCGCCGCCGGTGCCGATTCCGTCGGAGCTGTCCTGGGGGAGGAGGGTGACGGCGTGCTGCGGGGCGGTGGTGGGTGCGGCCATGGCGGTCGCGGGGAGGGCGATGCCGCCACCGACCAGCGCCAGGGAAGCTCCGGCCAGAACGATACGACGGGACGGGAAACGCTCGAACATGGGAATTCTCCATTCGGCATGAATATGTTGTGTGAGCCGCCCCGCAGAGTAGGTCGGAGGAATTCTTTGACCTGGTGTTCTCCGGGAGGTTCCCGGGGAGGGCGTACTTCAAATAAACCCTGCGGGGGAACGTGCGTCACGCCACTCGAATACGTGGCTTGACGCCGAGAATGAACCTTGGTAAAAGGCCGGACGGCGCGGAGCGGCACGCACGCGGCTACGCATCCGAAGCCGGCAGGGGAATCGATCGCGGCGGAGGGTCTGCGCACTCGTGGGCCGCCCGCGGGATCGATCCGGCTGCACCGTGTACTGCCGGATCCCGCCGTGGTCCGCGGAACGCACCCGGAGCGGCACCCTCGCCAAAGTGTCGGAGGTGTTCCGGACGGCCGAGGCACGCCGCGAGGCGTCGGGGCCGCTCGCCGACACGCCGGGCTGCCGCCGGGGACCGTCTCGGCGGGGCGACGGCCCTCGGGAGAGGCCCAGCCGCGCGGTTCGTGCCGTCAGCCCTCGGGGAGCTGTGACGGTACGGGCTCCAGCCCGTCGAGGGTGAGGTCGAGAAGGCGCTCGGCCTGGTCGCGTTGCTCGGGCTCGGCCGAGGTGAGGGCGATACCGGCGAGGATGGCGAACATGTCGGTCGGGCGGATGTCGGAGCGCAGCGCGCCGGCGGCGGTACCGGCTTCCATGAGGGTGGTGATCGCGGTCTGGATCATCTCGCGGCTGTGGCCGTACGGGTCGCTCCCCGAGGCGACGACGGCCCGCAGGGCGTCGGCCATGCCGAGTTTGGCGGTGGCGTAGTCGATGAAGCGGCCCATCCACGCGCGCAGGGCCTCGCGCGGCGGCAGCGTCGCCAGCAGGCCGGGGACCGCATCACACAGCCGCGCCACTTCGTTGCGGTAGGCCGCCTCGATCAGGGTCTCCCGGGTCGGGAAATTGCGGTACAGGGTTCCGGTTCCCACCCCCGCCTCTTTGGCGATGCGCTCGAAGTGGGCATCCAGTCCCTCTTCCGTGAACACGCGCACCGCGGCAGCCAGGATCTTGTCCCGGTTGCGCTGCGCGTCGGCCCTCAGTGGGCGTCCCGTTTCCCGTGCCATCGACAGCCTGCCTCCTCGTCCCCGTTTGCCAAGTGGAGGCGCGTCCACTTACGGTTCGGGGTAACCGGCGGCGCCTCCATTTCCACTCTAGGGCAGACGCCGCCCTCACCCCGCCTCCGGAAGGACCAGTCGTGCAGGGAATCGAAGGCAAGGTCATCGCCATCACGGGCGCCAGCAGCGGGATCGGCGAGGCGACCGCGCTGCTGCTCGCCGAGCGCGGCGCGAAAGTGGTGCTCGGGGCGCGCCGGCCGGAACGCCTCCAGGCGCTCGCTGCCCGCATCGAGAAGGCCGGCGGCCAAGCCGCCTACGCGCGCACGGACGTCAAGCGGCGCGAGGACCTGACCGGTCTGGTCAGACTGGCACGCGACCGCTACGGCAAGCTCGACGTCCTGGTCAGCAACGCCGGGATCGGCCTGATCTCCCCGCTGGACGACCTGCGCGTCGAGGACTGGGAGGAGATGATCGACGTCAACCTCAAGGGCGTCCTGTACGGGATCGCCGCGGCGCTGCCCGTCTTCCGGGAGCAGGGGTTCGGACACTTCGTCAACACCGTCTCCACGGCGGGACTGCGCATCGTGCCGCTCCAGGCGGTGTACGCCGGCACCAAGAACGCCGTACGGACCATCTCCGAGGGGCTGCGTCAGGAGGCCGGGGACAGGGTGCGCGTCACGGTCGTCTCGCCGGGGGTCACGCGCACGGAATTCGCGGACTCCATGGCGCCGGAGATGCGGGCCCAGGTCCTCGACCGGATGGGCGAGATGGCGATCCCGCCGGAGGCCATCGCCCGCGCCATCGCCTTCGCCATCGATCAGCCGGCCAGCATCGACGTAGGCGACATCGTGGTCCGCCCCACGGCCCAGGACTAATGGGTGACCTGAGTCAGGGAGTTGCTGGTGGTGAGGTGTGGGTCGCCCTGAACCGAGGCCCCGCCGTTGCCGGCGACGGGTGCCCAACGGGCCGTGACGGAAGGCGAGGGCTGGGCCCGGCCGTCTCCGGGGCGTCCTGACCGTGCCGCGACGGCGGATCCCATGGGCTGGTGCAGCTCGGCGCCGGTCCTCCCGGTCGGCGGCCGGTGGCTCTCTCCGCCACCCGGGCGGCGGGCGGCGGCGCCCGGGGTGACATGCGCGCCGTATCGTGCCGTGCCACCCTGTTCCCATGCCCGGGGGCATGGGAAAGACAGCCGCGACGAACGGAGCGCGCTGTGGGAATTGCGATCCGCGTCACGGCGCTGCGGCGCCGAACGGCAGCCGCCTTCGCCGCCCTGCTGCTGGTGGTACTCGCCTCGGGTACGGGTGCCAGAGCCGCCCCGTCACCCTCACCCTCACCCTCACCCTCACCGTCGCCGTGGCCGTTCGGCGTGGGAGATCCGGGCCGGCTCGACCCGCGCATCACGGAGATCATGCGGAAGCCGGAGTACCGCCACGCCCAGTGGGGGCTCCTGCAGACCGAACCGGCCGGCGGGCGGGTGCTGCACAGTCTGTTCCCCGGGCAGTTCTTCATCCCCGGGTCCACCGCGAAACTCTTCGCGGTCTCCGGCACGTGGCGGACCCTCGGCACGGACCACCGCTTCGTGACCCCCGTCTACGCGGTCGGGGAGCGGAACGGGGCCACACTGACCGGCGACCTCGATCTCGTCGCCCAGGGCGACCTCACTCTGGGCGGCCGGACGCGTCCCGACGGCACGGTCGCCTACACCGACCTCGACCACACCTACGCCAACGACTTCCCCGGCGCGACGCTCACCCCGGAGAACCCGCTCGCCGGGATCGACCAGCTCGCCCGGCAGGTCCGCGACTCCGGCATCAGCCGCATCGACGGGGACGTGATCGTCGACAGCCGGCTCTTCGCCCCCGACCCGGTCCTCCTCCCGACCCCGACACCCTTGATCGTCAACGACAACCTCATCGACCTGCTGACCACGCCCGGTGACCGGCCGGGCGCAACAGCTCGGCTGGACTGGCGGCCGAAGGTCGCGCCGTACGAGGTCACGTCCACGGTGAAGACCGTCGCCGCCGGCAAGCCGACGGCCGTCACGGTGACGGCCACCGACGGCGGCACCCGGATCCGGCTCTCCGGCACGATCGCGGCGGACTCCGAGCCGCTGCTGCGCACGTCCCCCATCACGGACCCGGCCGCGTTCGGCCGGACCGCGCTGATCGAGGCGCTCGCCCGGGCCGGGGTGGAGGTCACCGCCGCCGCCACGGGTGCCAACCCGGTCGACCGGCTGCCCGTCGACTACGACGGTCGCCCGCGGGTGGCGGCGTACACCTCACCGCCGTACGACCAGTACGCCAAGCTGATCCTCAAGGTCAGCCACAACCTGGGCGCCAACCTCGGCATCTGCCTGATGGCCGTCACCACCGGCAGCCACCAGTGCGCCGACGGCTTCCCGGTGCTCGCCGGATTCCTGGACCGGGCGGGCGTCGACCGCCGGCAGGCCGAACTCATGGACGGCCGGGGCGGCAACCCCGCCGACCGGGCCACGCCCCAGGCCCTGGTGCAGATGCTGGCGTACTGGCAACGCACCCCGGACGCACGGCGCTTCCGGGAGGCCCTGCCGGTCCTCGGAGTCGACGGTCTGCTGGCCGAAAACTGCCGGAGCTGTCCGGCGCGGGGGAAGGTGTTCGCGAAGACCGGCGCGGCCGTCGGAGGGGACGCCCTCAACGACCGGCTCGCCGTAGGCGCCATCACCATCGCCGGCTACCTCGACAAGAGCGGCGGCCGCTTCGACACCTTCTACGCGGGCGTCAACGGCGCGTCCACACCGACCACGGACCCCGCCGGTGTCCTGGCCATCGCCAACGACCTCGCCCTGATCGCCGCCTACCTCCAGGAGTCGCCTTGACCCGGCTGAGCGTGGTAGCCGGCCCCTAGCCGGACAGATCATCATGCTCGACGACGAGCAGAGCATCGGCGCCGAACCGCTCGCCGACGCCGATGCTGTCCCGCGCAGCTGTCGGCCGCCGCCATCGCGGTGTACGGCAAGGATGATCGGGTGCACCAGCAGGCGCAGTTTTCGCTGTCCTCGGACTTCAGCGCCTTCACGCCGTCAAGGAAGCTCCGCCCCCCGAATGGCCCGGTTGGCCGCCCGCGTGCACCCTGGAGATGTGAAGACCGAGGCGTCCGCCACGGCTCGCGGTGCTGTCGCCGGATTCCTCGAGAATCCCGTCGTCGGCATGGCGCCGTGGATCATCTTCTCGCTGCTGGTCGGTCCCGGCAGGTTCGAGATCGCGGTCATTCTCGCCCTCGTGGCGACGATCGTACTGGTCGCGGCCGGGCGGATCATCAACAAGGGCAGTACCTGGAAGCTGCTGGAAGTCGCCGACCTGGTCTTCTTCACCGTCCTGGCCGTCATCGGCGCCCTCGCGAGCGACGGCACCCGCCGTTGGCTGGAGACGTACGCCGGTGAGGTCTCCAATATCGCCCTCTTCCTGATCGCCTTCGGGTCCATGGCGTTCCGCATGCCCTTCACCCTGCAATACGCGCGGGAGCGGGTCGATCCCGCGTACTGGCACACGCCCACGTTCCTGCGGACCAACTACCTCATCACCGGGGTGTGGGGGCTGGCGTTCCTGGTCGCCGCCGTCGCGGGTGCGTACGGCGACCTCGTGCTGCACAATCCGAACAACATCTGGACCGGATGGATCATCCAGATCCTGGCCATCGTGGCGGCCGTGCGTTTCACCGCCTGGTATCCGGACGTCGCACGTGCCCGGGCCTTGCGCGAGGCGGGCCGTCCTGGGCCGGAGCCGCCACACCTGGCCGGGATGTTCCTGCCCCTGGCCGGCCTGCTGGTTCCCGTCGGGATCGCCGTCCTGATCTTCGACGACAACGTGTGGTGGCTGGGCGTGGCTCTGATCGTGGGTGGAAGCGTGCTCACGAAGGCCCTGACGGCACGTAATTGACCTCGACTGTGAAATCTCCCGTCACCCCGCTGAACAGGTGCGTGGTGGTGGCTCCTGCCGGCCGTGTGCCGCGGCGCCGGCCAGGCGCTGCTGGGCTTCCCACGCAGACCCACGTGACCACGCCATGGCCGCCGGGCTCCTGACCTGCACGCCCACGCAACTCCTGCCGCCGAGGGGGCCGTCTGCGGCTGAGCCCGGGAGTTGGTCAGTCTTCGGGGAGGATGTGGCCGTCTTCGTGGAGGGTGGGGTGGATGTGGGTGGGGTCTTGGGTGTTGGTGTCGGACGGGCGTGGGCCTTCGGGTCCGTCGGGGTTCCAGCGCAGCAGGCGGCGGGTGCGGGCGATCTGGTACACGCTGTGCTGGAATTTCAGCCGGTTGACGCGTCCGGCCCGGAGTGCGTCGGCGGCTTCGGCGTATGCGGCCAGCTCGGGCGCCGATGGGCCGTTCGCGGTGATGGTGCGGGCGTCGGTGTGGAGGTCGGCGTCGTCGGGGATGTGGCCGCGCATGCGCGGCCACATCCAGGTCAGGGCGAAGTCGAGTGACTTGCGGGCCGCGTGTGCGCTGGGGTGCGGGCCGCTGAGCGGCTTCCAGCTGCTCGCGGACTGCTCCACGACCGTGAACGTCGGCGGCAGGAGCAGTACCTCCGGGTGGCTGTCCAGCGCCTGCCGGGCGTCGGCGCGCACGTCGTCGGGGAACCGGCTTCCGGTGTAGCACAGGCCGCGCAGCGCCAGCCGCTCAAGGGCCTGGGACGGGGTGAGGGGCGCGTCCGGGTCCAGGACCAGGCCGTCGTCGACCTCCGGCCCCTTCGCGCCGCGGGACCAGTCGGGCACCGGAGGCTCCGGATCGGTCGGGCGCGGCTCCTCGATGCCACCCGGCCCCGCGGCTGCGTACTCCTCGGCGCGCACGACCCGGTACCGGGTCCCCGCCACGGTGAGCTCGTCGACCCGCTCGCTCTCCAGCCGGGCGACCGCCGCCAGCAGCGTCCGCCGCTCCGCCCTGTCGTGCGCGTCGTCCTTCGCCCGGAACCACAACCGCGAGTTCAGGCTGTCGCGTGCCTGCTGCGGGCAGCCGGCCGTCACCGCGATCACCACCCGCCACCGCGGCCCGTCCCCGGCACTCTGCGCCGCCACCCCGAACAAGGGGCCGCGTACGACCACGTCGCCCGCCCGCGCCGCGGCGTCGACCGCGTCGGCTTCCACCGCGGCTTCCACCGGTTCCACGGGCACCCGCACCACCACCGGCCGCGACCCGCCCGGCTCCACATCCCCACGCTCCATGCGCCCATCCTGCCGACCACCACTCGGCACCGCCGCCGATTCACCGAATCCCCACCCTTCAGGGGGTGCCGCACAGACAGCCTGGCCCGGACGACCCGGCCTGGGCCGAGCACGTCGACGACGGCATCCCGCGCCGTCGGGCGCCGTTGAGCTGCCCCCTGTGCGTCATGTGCGAAGGCCGGGGCTCGTGCCGCATGTGCGAGGTGGAGGTCGGCCCCGCGGGATCCACCGCGCCCACGGGATCGTGGTCAGTGCAGGTCGGAGGAGCGTGCGTGGCTGTCGTCGAGGAAGCCTCCCGACTGGTGCTGCCACAGCTTCGCGTAGGTGCCGTCGGAGGCGAGCAGCTCCTGGTGCGTGCCCTGTTCGACGATGCGTCCGTGGTCGAGGACGACGAGCCGGTCCATGTGGGCCACCGTGCTCAGCCGGTGCGCCACCACGAGGGCGGTCCGCCCCTCCATGAGGCGCCACAGCGCCTCTTGGACGAGGATCTCGCTCTCGGAGTCCAGGGCGCTGGTCGCCTCGTCGAGTAGCAGGATCGGAGCGTCGCGCAGGATGGCCCGGGCGAGCGCGACCCGTTGGCGCTGTCCGCCGGAGAGCTTGACGCCGCGCTCGCCGACCATGGTGTCGAGGCCGTCCGCAAGCGCGTCGGCGAACTCCGTGACGTGCGCCGCCTCGGCCGCGCGGCGGATCTCGGCGTCCGTGGCGTCGGGCCGGGCGAACGCGATGTTCTCCCGCAGGGTGCGGTGGAACATCGCCGGGTCCTGAGGCACGTAGGCCATCAGGCCGCGCAGGTCGCGCTGGCGCAGCCTGCTGATGTCCTGCCCCCCGATCAGGATCCGGCCCGCGCTGATGTCCGTCATCCGCAGCAGCAGCCGGGTGAGCGTGGTCTTGCCGCCGCCGGACCGGCCCACGAGCCCGATTTTCGCCCCGCTCGGCACGGCCAGGTCCAGTCCCCGGAAGAGCGGCTCCGCGCCCGCGTGGGCGAAGGTCACCTTCTCGAATCGCACGTCGGCGGCCAGGGCCGGCGCAGGCTCCGGCGACTGCGGGTCGAGCACGCTCGGCGGCGTCATGAGCAGCTCCGTGAACTGCGCCGCCTCCGTCATCGAGCTCTCCAGGCGACGGTAGATCTGGTTGAACTCGAACATGATCCGCGTGGCGTTGGAGTAGTACGTGAAGGCGACCACGACCGCCTCCACACCGTGCCCGTTCCCGGCGACGGTGACCGCGAGCAGCAGGCCCAGCGCGTTGGTCACCACGGACATCGGCGCGACGACGGTGTCGATGCGCAGGTTGCCGTAGTCCCACGACCGCAGCATGAGCCCCCGCGAGCGCGCCACCCGGGACCGGTGCTCGGCGGCCTCGCGCTCTTCCGCGGCGAAAGCGCGGACCGTGTCCATGTTCATCAGGCTGTCGGAGACGTGCCCCGACACCCGGGCGATCGCCTCCTCCCGCTGGTCGACGAGCGCCTGACGGCGCCGGACGAGGGGCAGCACGCACACCCCCGTCGCCACGATCATGAACAGGAGCGCCACGACGAGCAGCGGTTCGTAGCGCCAGAGCACCACCGACCCGAACAGCAGCGGTACGAACCGGCCCACGACCGAGAAGGTCAGCGTGTCGACGAAATCCTCGAAGCGGGAGGCGAAGCTCAGGACCCGCTTCGTCAGGGACCCGGCGAAGTTGTCGTGGAAGAACGCGGCGTCCTTCGCGAACAGCTCGTCCATGCCGATCACGTACAGGCGCTCGATACCGTGGGCGTCGAGGCGGTTCAGGCAGTGCAGACCGACGCGCCACGTCGTCTCGGCGAGCAGCAGGACACCGGCGAATCCGAGGACGTACGGGAGCGCCGAGCCGAGGGTGAGGGGAGTGGCGGCTTCGGCGATGCGGCCGACGAGCTTCGCGACGACCAGCGGGGCGATGTAGTTGATGCAGATGTTGCCCAGGGCCGGCAGCAGCATGGCGGGCACCGTCAGCCACCGCATCCGCGTCAACTCCCGCCCGTAGTAACGAAGTGCGAGGACCACCGGGCCCTTGCCGAACGGTACCCCTCGTGATGCAGACGATTCCATCGCAACCCTGTGATGTCGTGTCAGAACGGAAATCGCAGTGTCCCGCGAGCGCGTCCGCGCCGTCCAAGCGTTTTCCGTGTGGGTGACATCCGCGCACGGTGCCTACGCCCGCCTTCTCAGGCTTCCGGACCGGCGTCGCTGACATCGGTTCCCAGGAGGAGGCCGACCAGACGTTCCGTCTGTGCGCGGGGATCCGCTGCGCCGGCCCAACCGGTCATCAGCAGGTGGTGGGCCGTTCCGACGAGGGCGAGCGCGGCCGAGGGCCGGTCCATGCCGCCGCGGAGGCGCCCAAGACGCTGTTCGGCGTCGAGGTACGAGGTGATCGAGTCCTGGATCGCAGTGAACCCCGGTGCTCCGGCCTCGAGGGCCTGACGAATCCTCAGGGAGGCGCCGGGACGGGTCATGGCCAGACTGGCGACCGCAGAGTCCAGGGAGTTCAGGAGGGCCATCGTGACCGTGATGAGGTTCTCCGCGACGGTGGCCGCGCCCGCCCGCCCCGGCAGCTCTGCGGCCAGTCGGGCCGTGCGCGCGAAACGGTCCAGGACGAGTTCGGCGACGAATTCGTCCAGCCCGTCGAAGTGGCTGTGGAGCATTCCCTTGGCGCAACCCGCCTCCGCAGTGATCGCCCTGCTGGTCAGGGCGGACGGCCCCTCCCGGGCCAGCACCCGCTGGGCAGCGTCGAAGAGCCGCTCGCGAACGTCGGGAATGGATACTCCACGCGGTGACAACGGGGCCTCCTGGTACGGGATCGCGGCGATACCGCCGGACGGACGGTTGCCAGTATGGGCGTACGCCCATACTGTTTGGGCATACGCCCATTCTATGGCCGGGGCGCAACGCATCCATTCGGGGGGACTCCATGCAGGACATCGCCAACACCAGTCAGGCCGAGGCGTGGAACGGATACGAGGGCACCCACTGGGCGAAGCACCAGGAACGATGGGATGCCGTGAACGAAGGCTTCAACGCGCACCTCCTCGCCGCCGCGGCGCTCACACCGGGCGACCGCGTGCTGGACATCGGCTGCGGAGCCGGATCCACCACCCGCCTGGCCGCACGCCACTGCGTCACCGGCTGCGCCCTGGGCCTGGACCTGTCCGCGCCGATGCTGGCCCGCGCCCGGGAGAGCGCACAACGCGAGAGCCTCTCCAACGCCGCCTTCGAACAGGGTGACGCCCAGGTGCATCCCTTCGAACCGGCCACATTCGACGTCGCGATCAGCCGGTTCGGCGTCATGTTCTTCGACGACCCGGCCGTCGCCTTCACCAACATCGGACGCGCCCTGCGTTCCGGGGGCCGCCTCGCGTTCGTCTGCACCGCAGAAGCCGAAAGCAACGAGTGGCTCCAGGCCATCACGGCACTGCGCGGCATCCTGCCCGTCGAAGGCTTCGGCGCGCCGGGAACCCCGGGCATGTTCTCCCTCGCCGACCCGGACCGCACCCGCAAGATCCTGTCCGGCGCCGGATTCGAGAACATCAACGCCACCCGCGTCGAAGCCGATGGCACGTGGGGCACGGACGCCGACGACGCAGCCGGCTTCCTGCTGGGCTCCGGCCCCGGACGCCACCTCACCAGCCAGGTCGCACCGGAAGTCCAACGCCGCGCTCGCCAGACGCTCACCGACCGACTGCGCGCCCATGAAGAAGACGGCGCGCTGCGCATGCGAAGCACAGCCTGGCTGGTCACTGCCCACCGCCCTTAGCCATTGCGGCATGGCCCTCCTCCTTGAGCGTCCTGCCGGACGACTCCCGGCGACGCCCGTTCGCCGTCGTCCGGCAGGCACGCGCCCGCCACGAAACCCACGACGGCATCCGCAAGCTCTATCCGGGTCACGCTTCCCGTCTCTTCGCCGCGGTGGCCGAATCCTGGGTCGTGGGAGGGCGCTCGTGCGGCGATGATGGCCCGATGGACAGACGGGTGGACACGCGGCGGGCGCCGTACGCGGCACTACCGGAGGCCCGTCCGGACGGCGGAGCGCACGGGCAGGCGTACGCCGTATCGGCGGAGTTCTACGATCTGTTGCACGCCCGGGAGTACCACCGGCACGCGCTGGCGCTGGCCGGGCCGGCGGCCGCGGCGCGCGTGGGGATCGTCGAGATCGGGGCGGGAACCGGGCTGGTCACGGACGTGCTGATCGGCGCTTCGTGCGTTCCGGTCCATGCAGTGGAGCCGGCGGCGGCGATGCGGGCCGTCCTGCTGTCCCGGCTGCACCCGCCGGCCGGGGGCTTCGTCGGGGACCGGGTGACCGTGCACGCCTGTTCCGCCGTCGAGCTGTCGCTCAGCGGGCAGGCCGATCTGGCGGTCTGCCTGCGGATGGCCTCCTGTCTGCCTCCCGAGGAGCGGCGCGCGCTGTGGCGGACGCTGGCCGATCTTCTGGTGCCGGGCGGCCTGCTCTTCCTGGACCGCCCGCCGGCCCGGCTCCCGGCCCGGCCGACCAGGCGCTCCCTCGGCGAGGTACAGCTGGGCATGGACACCTACCGGGGGCAGGTCACCGCCCGCGCCGAGGGCGACAGGATCCGCTGCGACTACGCCTACCTGGTGTGCCGTAAGGGCCGGGTCCTGCGCAGGGCACAGGAGTCCTTCCTGCTCTGGCCGCTGACCCGGCAGGCGCTCGGCGCGGAGCTTGCGGACGCGGGCCTCGCCCTCGAGGGCGAGCTGCCGCCGGACCTGCTCCGCGTACGGCGCGGGATCGGAACGGGCCTCCCGCACCCTGCGCCCTGACCGCCGGGTGGTGGCCCTCACCACGGACCGGGCCCAACCTGTAGCGCACGCGCACAGGGCTCGCCACCCGCTGCCCCGGCCCGGCCCAGCCCGCAACACCCCACCGATACAGGCGAAATGCCTCGTACGAAGTCTCAGGCCACCCCCTTTAGGTGTCGGTCGGCGCCTCGGGCTGCGGGGGCGTGGGCGCGGGGCCCGTGCCGGGCGGGTTGGCGGCGAGCTCGGCGAGGATCGCATCGGCGAGTCCCTCGCGTCGGATCCGCTGGTCGACGTACAGCACCCCGCTCGCCAGCTGGGTGAATCCGATCTGGAACATCTGGCCGACGGCGCCGCCGAAGAGCATGGCGAAGAAGCCGATCGCCAAGGCGGTGATCACGCCGGCCGTGGGGCCGCTCCCCTCGGGCTGGTCCGCCACGGCGGGAATCACCGCGAACATGCCGATGAGGTTGAACGGCATCTGGATCAGCCACGAGACCGCCCCCGCGAGCATCGCGGCGAGCATGGTGATGCCGAAAATCCGCCACCACTCGCCCCGGACCAGCCTGGCGGATCGGCGCAGCGCGGTGATCGGGCCGGCGCCTTCCAGGACCACGGCGACCGGGGCCAGGCTGAGCCGGGTGCCGAGCCACACGCTCACGGGGAGGGCGGCCAGCAGGAGCAGCGGCAGGAGGGCGATCAGCGCCGGGGCGGTCTCGCCGGAGGCAGAGGAGAGCATCAGCGGCAGCCACACCGCCATGACGGCGAACACCGGGGAGCCCACGATCAGCATGGTGAGCAGCATCGTGCCGGCCACGGCGGGCGTCCGCCGGATGGCGGCGCGCCACATCGCGCGGAAGGTGGTGGGGCGGCCCATGACCGCCTCCTTGAGGACCGCCGGACAGAGCGTGGTGAGTACCGCCATGCTCAGCACGCCGGTGACGAGAAGCAGCACGAACAGTGTGCAGCCCGCGACGAGCAACGGCACGACGTGCTCGGCCGTCGGTTTCTCACCGTAGGGCGGATTGAAGACCGGCTCGATGTGCCGGTACACCGCGGCTACGGCGATACCCACCGCGAGGGCCATGACCGGCAGCGCGATGGCCTGAACGGCCAGCATGACGCCGGCCAGTTGCTTCCAGTGGCGGCGCATGGTAGAGAATGATCCGCCGAGTATCTCCCCGAGGGCCAACGGCCGCAGCGGGATCACCCCCGGCTGGGGCGCCGGCGGCGCCCAGCCGCCCCACGGCGGGATGCCGCCCCACCCGCCTCCGTGGCCTCCCGGCCCGTGCGCTCCCGTGAGCCCCCACCCTGTGTTCTGCGTCATGCACATGCTCCGTAGGTCGCCCCCTGAATGGAGGCACAACGTATCCCACCTCGTCAGAGGCGTGGCAGCCGCTTCCGTGCCGTACGTGTCCGGCCGCACGCACACGTGAGGGCCGCTGGTGGCCCATGCCCGTCACCCGCGGGCCGATGAAGCAGGCGGCGGAGGCGGTGGCCCGGAGGCGAAGGCCCGTCCCAGGACCGTAGAAGACCGCCGGGCGGCCACCCCCTGCGTCACGACCCCGCGATGTCCGGCCGAGGGCCCTTGCGCGCCTGAACACACACGCGGGTCCGACGTCGTGGACCCACACCCGTAGCGTGCGCCCCTCCGCTGCCCGGCGCGCATTCCGGAGTCCCCTGCGGGCGGGGTACCGGGTTCGGGGTCCCTCGTCCACCGAGAAAGGACACGCCACCGCAGTCGTGGCGGACGCCGCCGCCTCTGCTCGTGTGCGCCGCGCGCAACCGGTCCATCATGGAAGAGGCGGGCCGGAGCGCTGTACGGCAGCTGTACGGCCGCTCCGCGTGCGCGGGACGCGCGTCAGCCGGGAGGTGAACCCATGGACATGGACGAATCGCGCAAGGCTTGGGCCATGATGTTCGGCGTCCTTTTTGTGATCTTCGCCAACCTGGCAGCGATCATCCTGATGAACACCGTCGGGAAGTGAACCGCACCGGTGCGCGGCGTCAGGCGGGCTGCGGGGTGAGGCGCTTGAGCCCCTTGCGGTCGTAGTACGTGGTCATGGCGAAGCCGAAGAGCAGGGCGAGGACCACGCCGATCGCGATCATGATCCAGGAGCGGGTGAGACCCGCATCCCCGCGGGCGTCGAAGTAGAGGATCGCGCGCACCCCGTCGCTGAGCTGCCGCATGGGCTCGAAGTGGGACAGGAAGCGGTAGAAGCCGGGGACGGCCTGGAGCGGCACGGTGGCGCCCGACGAGGGCAGGCCGAGGACGATGAACACGAACATCGACACCAACTGCCCGATCCCGCCGAACGCGGCGTTGATGGCCTGCACGCCCAGGCCGACGGCGAGGGCCGCGCAGTAGGAGTAGACCCACAGCAGGGGCAGGCGGGACGCGTCCATGCCGAGGATGGCGACGCAGGCGACGAGGACCAGCGAGGCGCTCACGAGCGTGATGCCCGCGGTCATCACCATCTTCAGCAGCAGCGTCTGGGTACGGCTGATCGGTACGGTGGGGCGACGCGTGTGCCACGGGCCGATCTCGTTGTCCGCGTAGCCGAGGGCGGTGTCGACGCCGTTGCTGATGACGTTGCCGCCCATGAACCCGGCCAGCACGAGCAGCAGGGTGTAGTAGAAGGCGGTCAGGCCGAGGCCGCTGTGGGTGCCGATCGGGTGCCCGACCTGGGTGCTGACGACAACCGGGTCGGCGAGCAGCAGCTTCACGGTGGGACTCGCCTGCGTGCCGGCCGCTGCCGTGAGCCGTTTCCCGATGGTCTGGGACGCCTGGTGTGCGGCCTTGGTCGTGATCTGACTGGCCAGGGAGGAGCCGAGACTGCCCTTGCCGGGGTTGGTGAGCACGGTGAGCGCCGGCTGTCGGGTGGCCCCCGGCGTGGTGAGGGCCGTGACGGCGTCCGTGAAGCCGGCCGGGACGACCAGGGCGCCGTAGACCTTGCCGGAGTCGAGCTGTTCCTGGGCCTCGGCACGGGTGAGCGTGCGCCACTGGGCCTTGCCGGCCCCGGTGTCGGCTGCGATGGCGGTCGTGATCTGTGCGCCCAGGTTCTCCTTCTGCCCGGCCGGCGGCTTGCCGGTGTCGTCGTTGACGAGGGCGATGGGCAGGTCGTGCAGGTTCCGGTTGGGGTTGACGATGCCACCCATGTACAGCAGCGACAGCAGCAGGGCGAGCAGCCCGGTGAGGACCGTGGGCACCAGCCACAACTGGGGGCGGCGCAGCAGCGTCGCGGCAGTGGCCTGAGGGGCGGCGGGCTCGGCCATGGTTCTCCGTGGGTTACGGGCGGTGCGAAGGCCGCATCGCGGGTGGGGTCGGCCGGACGGGTGAACTCGTGCCGACCGTACGAGAGGTCAGGATGAGGCCCGCACCCGCGTGGGCTGTTGCACGCCTCGCGTTCCTCCCCCCGTTGCAGTACGGGTGTGGCGGCGCGGCGTTCGAAGCCGTTCCGTCTCCATCCGGATCTCGGTGAGTCGCCAGGCGGGAAACGCGGCTGATGCTCCCCCCCTTGTGCGAGCCGGCCCGGCGGGCGGTGCGCGCATCGCGAGCCTGGCCGAGGGGAGTCCGGGCGGTGTGGCGGCTCGCCGCTCCCACGGTTCACGGGGTCCGCGTCCTGCGCGGGACCGCGGTGTTGCGGAGCACCGCCGTCCGGGTGGGCGCTCCGCAACACCCTACGACGTCACCGGTCCTGCGAGAGTTCGTACAGCTCGCGGAACCTGCCCCCGTCCAGGGTCACGAGCTGGTCGAAGGAGCCCTGCTCCACGATGCGGCCGCTGTCCAGGACGACGATGCGGTCGGCGAGGCGGCAGTTCTCCATCCGGTGCGTGACGATCACCGTGATCCGGTCGTCCCTCATGTCCCGCAGGCCCGAGAAGACCATGTGCTCCCCGCGCGGATCCATGGCACTCGTCGGCTCGTCCATGACCAGCAGGCCCGGCTTCCTGTGGAACGCGCGCCCGCAGGCCAGGCGTTGCCACTGCCCGCCGGAGGGTTCGTGGCCGCCCCAGACCGAGCGGGCCAGCAGGGTGTCCAGGCCGTCGGGGAACTCCTCGACGGTCGTGCGCATGCCGACGGCGTCCAGGGCGTCCCAGACGGCTTCCTCTCCGCGCGGGTCGGGCCGGCCGAGGGTGATGTTCTCCCGGGCGGAGAAGGGCCAGTACCCGTACGACTGGGTGACGAGACCGACGTGCCGCCAGGCGGTGCGCTGGTCGGCGTCGGAGGTCGGGATGCCGTCCCACGAGACGGTGCCGGAGGTCGGGGCCGTCAGCGAGGTCAGCAGCCGGATCAGCGTGGACTTCCCGGCGCCGTTCTCCCCGATGACGGCGACGACCTCACCGCGGGCCAGGGTCAGGGAGACGGGCCCGAGGGCGGGGGTGTCCTTGCCGGGGTACGTGTAGGTGGCCTCCTCGAGCCGGATCTTCTCCGGGGCGCTCTCCATCACCTGCGGGCCGCGAGGGCCGGACTTCTCGGCGGCCTCCTTGACGAAGGCGGTGTAGTCGCCCAGGTAGAGGGCGTGCTGGAACATGGCTGCCCCGTAGACGACGAGCTGTGACAGGGCGGCGGTGGAGGTCCGCATGGCGACGATCGCCGTGCCGGCGGCGGCGATGGCCATGTATCCGCCGATGACGAGCCCGGCGAGCGCCCCGTACGTCGCCACGACGAAGACGCCGGATGCGGTGGCGGCGATCAGGTAGACGACGAGGTAGCGGGGCGCCGAGCCGACCATCTTGGAGTCGATGCGCTCGCAGACGGCGGCGTACCAGTGGTGGGCGTACGGCCGCATGCTGTTGCCGCGCAGCTCGTCGGCGAGCTTGGGGGTGGTGAGGTGCCAGCGCATCATGTGCTTGATGTTGCGGGAGGCGACCGTCTGGTTGTGGAGGCGGTAGTCGAGGCGAGCGGCGTACACCGACCCCAGGCCGCGGGGGACCACCGACAGCAGGAGCAGCGGCAGCAGCAGCGGGTGGACCACGGCGAGGACGGACGCCACGGCGATCATGTCGATGAGGCCGCCGGTGAAGCCGAGGGCGTCCTGCAGGAGCATGGCGGAGCGGGCGGATCCGGTCTCGGCGGCCTCGGAGCGCTCGGTGAAGTCGGGGGCGTCGTAGGCGGCGAGCTCGACGTCCATGTGGGCGTCGACCATGGCGAGGTCGGCGAGGGTGGCCATACCGGGGTTGAGGCGGCGGGCCGCGCTGCCGGAGGCGATGGAGGCCAGCGCCCCGAGCGCGGTCATGGCGGCGGCGATGACCAGCGGCCAGGCCGCCGCCGAGATCCGCTCCTGTACGCCGTCGCCGGTCAGGAGCGGGACCATCGCCCGGGAGATCGCCGCGAGCGCTGCCGCCGTGCAGATCCCGCCGAGGATCTGCGCGGCGACCAGTACGCGAAACGCGGTGCGGTTGACGGCGAGGGCCAGCCGCGCGGTCTGCTGGAGGGCGGAAGGAACGCGACGGGCCATCTGCCCGAGCGACAGTGCCTCCATGGTCTCGTTGTGCTGGCCCCAGGTGTACTTGAACTCCGGAGGGGTGGGCGGTACGGCGGATTTCTCATTCTCGGTTTGCTGCTCGGACATGCTGACTCCCCTTCAACTGGATTGCTGAATTGGCCAGTTCGGTTTCCCACGTGCAGGGTGATGAAGCCCGGATCCGCGGGGTGCGCAGGGGCGGATGCGTGGTCGCGGGATCTGGAGGGAGTGAGTACAGCGCAGGCCGACGGCCGGAGCAGCGGGATCTGGCCGACCTCGCGGTGACGGCCCCCTTGGCGTGGCCGCTGATCGTGTTCGGCTGCCGCAGGGTTCCCGGGCGGGTAGGCAGGGGAGGTTGGCCGGAACCGGCCGGTGCGGGGGTCAGGTCATCGGAAATCGCTTGCGGCCCGCGGTGTGGTCCGGGCTGCCTGGTGGGCGCGTGTTCGGGGATCGGCAGGCCATCGCCGTCGGTGCCGTGATGACCGTCGCCGGCGTGTTGATGTACGTCCATGAAGCAGCGGTGATCGCGAGCTGCGTGAACGTGCGCATCAGATGGATCAGGAAGTGCCGCGTAGTCGTCTGACGGGGTACGACGACAGCCTGCGCCACGGGTGGGCCACGGGGCGGCCCGGCACACCCGCGTCGAGCTGGAGGCCTGACGGGCCGAGACGGCCGGCCAGGAGCGCGGTTGGGGAGTCCGCCGGTGTGCTGCAGGAGCTGACGGACGGTGATGTTGCGTCCGTCGATCCCCTCCCCGCGTACGAGGCCCGGCGGACAGGTGTCGACCGGGGCGTCAAGGCCGGTCTTCCCCTCACCGACCAGCTGGAGCACGACCACCGTGGTGAACACCTTGGTGTTGCTGCCGATCCGGACACCCCCTAGCCGCCGGGAGCAAACGTCACCGGCAGGCTCTCGGGACCTCGCAGTCCGCCGGGGCGCCAGCGGATCTCGTCCGGCGGTACGGCGAGGGCAAGCCCGGGGAGCCGGCGCAGGGCGCTGTCGATGGCGATCTGCCCCTCCAGCCGGGCCAGCGGGGCCCCCAGGCAGTAGTGGATGCCGTGCCCGAACGCAAGGTGGGCGTTGTCCTGCCGGGTGATGTCCAGGCGGTCGGGGTCGGGGAACCGCGCCGGGTCGCGGTCGGCGATGGCCGAGCCGATCAGTACCGTAGCGCCGCGCGGGATGGTCACGCCCGCGATCTCGACGTCTTCGCGCGCGAACCGGGCGATGCCGGGGCTGACCGGGCCGTCGTAACGGAGGAACTCCTCGATCGCGCCTGGCAGCAGTCCGGGGTCGGAGCGCAGCAGGTCGAGCTGGCCGGGGTGGGCGAGCAGCATGGCGATGCCGCCGCCGATCAGGTTGACCGTCGTGATGTAGCCGGCGGCCAGCAGCAGAAACACCATGGCGACCAGCTCGTCCTCGGTCAGCTCGTGCTCCTCGTCTCGGGCGGTGATCAGGCCGCTGAGCAGGTCGTCGCCGGGACGGGCCCGCTTGGCGTGGATGAGCCCGGTCACGTAGGCGCGCATGTGCTGCCATGCCTCGTTCACCACGGCGGGATCCGGCGGCTCGGTGCCCCGCCTGATCATGCGGTCGGTCCAGCGCTGGAAGTCGTGACGGTCGTCCACCGGCACCCCGAGCAGTTCGCTGATCACCGTGACAGGGAGCGGCAGCGCGAAGTCCGCGACGAGGTCGGCGCGGCCGGCCGGGGCGACCGCGTCCAGCAGCCGGTCGGTGATGGCCTGGATCCGCGGCCGCATGTCGGCCACTCGGCGGGCGGTGAACGCCTTGGAGACCAGGCGGCGCAGACGGGTGTGGTCGGGCGGATCACTGCGCAGCATGTTGCTCAGCATCGACTCGCGCTCCGTCTCGGGCAGCTGCCGCAGGAGCCGGGTGTCCGAGGCGTCGCGCACGTCACTGCTGAGGCGGGAGTCTGACAGGGCCGCGAGGCCGTCCTCGTAGCGGGTGACGAGCCAGGTTTCCAGACCGCCCGCGACGACGGCGCGGCGCACGGGGCCGTCCTCGCGCAGTTGCCGGTACAGCGGGAACGGGTCCGCGACGAAGGCCGGGTCGGCATAGGGCAGAAGGACCGGCCGCTCACTCATGATGCCTCCTGCTCATGCCTTCCTCGCTGTGAAGAGCGAGGGTATAGGGCTCAATCTCCCGTTACGCCATAACTTGGCTGTTTCTTCCGGTTTACGCATGTCTATTCCGGCCGATCGGACCATTCGCTCTGGCGGGGTCCAGTGCTCCCGCCCCGCCGGACCACGCACCGGGCGGGGGCTCGGGTGCGCGACCAGAAGCCCGCACCGCCTGCCGACGTGCGCCCCCTGGCGGCGCACCTCGTTCAGCGGAGCGATTCCCTCGGGGGCCTTTCGCGCAAGGCCCCGTAGGCGAGGAAGTAGGCCGGCAACCGGTTCAGCCATCGCGAGTCCGTCACGAGCTCGGTCAGCCGCTTGGCCCGCTGGGGATTGCCGAACGCGACGCGGCCGGACAGCAGCGGCTCGATGACCTGGGTGTGGGCAAGGCGTTGGAGGCTCTGGGTCGCCACGGTGGTGGGCAGGCGGCGGTGCTGTACGCGGCGTACGTCCCGGAGCCCCACGGTGCCCTCGCGCAACGGGCCCACGAGGTAGCGGGCCGCGGCCACCGCGTCCTGCACGGCGAGATTGATGCCGATGCCGAAGACCGGTGACATGGCATGGGCGGCGTCGCCGATGCACAGCAGCCCCGGGCGGTGCCAGCGGCGGAGCCGGTCGAGCCGTACGTCGAGCAGTTTGACCTCGTCCCAGGAGGCGAGGGCGTGGGCCCGGTCGACCAGCCAGGGGACGGCCTCCGTGAACTGGGCCATGAAACGCTCCAGGCCCTCGGCGCGGCGCCCGGCATCCGTCCCCTTGGGAATCAGGGTCGCGCACTGCCAGTAGTCGCCGCGGTCGATGAGCGCGGTGAAGAACCTCTCGCCCAGGCCTCCTACGAGCCCGCTGGGGTCCTCCTCGCGGCGCGGCAGCCGGAACCACCAGGCGTCCATGGGGCACGGGAAGCCTTCCAGCCCGAGTTCGGGCAGCGCTCTGGCCAGCGAACCACGGCCGTCGCAGGCCACGGTCAGCGAGGCCCTGAGCTCGCCGGTGCCGCCGTCTGCCGTGCGGTACCGCACGCCCCTGACCCTTCCGCGCTCGATCAGGAAGGACGTCGCCTCGGTGTTCATGCGCAGGCGGAAGGAAGGCTCCCGGCCCGCTTCGTCGGCGAGCAGGTCGAGCAGGTCCCACTGCGGCACCATCGCGATGTAGTTGTACTTTCCGTGCAGCGCCCCGATGTTCCCGACCGTGACAAGGGACCGCTCCGGCCCGATGGGCAGCTGCACCGAGGTCACCCGTCGCTGCGGCAGTCGGGCGAACCGTTCGGCGAGGCCGATGGCGTCCAGCAGCGACAGGGTGGACGGGTGCACGGTGTCGCCGCGGAAGTCGCGCAGGAAGTCGCCGTGCTTCTCCAGCACGGTCACCTCCACCCCGGCCCGGGCCAGCAGCAGGGCCAGCACCATTCCGGCGGGCCCTCCTCCCACCACACAGCAGGCCGTTCGCTCCACGGCAACCACTCCCTTCGCCGGCATCGGGTAAGCCCCAGAGGACGTATACCGCACCCACGGCGGCGGAGACGGCAGCGGCGGCGACGCGCCTTGAGGAGCCGTCACCGCGACCCGTGCGGCCGGACGGACAAGGCGGCGTCGCGCGGAGCAAGCCGGGCCGTCCGCAGGTGTGGCCGCGGCGGCAACTGCCAGACGGCACGGGTGGCGGCCCCGGACCGGCGCCCTTGGCGGGACGAGCCCGAAAGGCAGGGCCGTGGGACCGGGGTCGTCGCCGTCGGCGGGGCCGCGATTGCGGCCAACACCTTTATCGAATACGTCAGTTCGAGCGTCCCCGTCTTTGATCGAACCCGTAGCGTGCGTGGCTGACGCCGCCCGAGCTCCCGAGGCGCCGCCCTGGTTCGGGGGGCCGGCCATTCCACGACAGGAGACCCATGCGTACCGCACTGCTCAAGCACGGGGTGCGAGCGGCGGCCTCAGCCGCCCTCGTCCTCGCCGCGTCCCTCGGTGGTCCGGCCGTCGCCGGCACGCCGGACCATGACGACCCCCAGGAGCAGGCCGGTCTCGGCCTGCGTGCGCCGAGACCGGTCGACGTGCGGATCACGGCGTCCGGTATCGAGGCGCCGGAGTCCGCGCAGGCGGGCCTGGTGTCCTTCCGCGTCGGCACCGACGACCCGAAAGGGCACTTTCTGCAGGCCTTCCGGCCGCACCCCGGCGTGACGGTGGACCAGGTGCTGGCCGATCTCGCCAAGGCCGTCAGCCACCAGCCCGTCCCCACCGCCGCGGGCATTGCCGCGGTACGAGACGAGGCGGAGCTGTTCGGTGGGGCGCAGGTCACCACATCGGTCTCGGAGACGTTCACCGCCCCGATCACCGCGGGTGAGATCGTCCTGCTGGACTTCGGTGCCTTCCTCGCAGATCCGGCGCACCCGGTCACTCGCACGCTGCAGCTGCGCGGCTACAAGAAGTCCGGGAACCTGACGGACTTCGCCGACAGCCTGGTGATCGAACGGGACACCGCGGACGGCCCCCGCTTCGACGTTCACGGCCTGGACCGGGCGCAGGACAGCATCCTGGTGCGCAACGCCTCGAGCGAGCTGCACGAGATGGCCGTGCAGCCCGTCGCGCCCGGCACCACGGACGCCCAGATCCAGGCCGTCTTCGACCGCACCGCTTCCGGTCCGCTGCCCTTCACCGGGCGGCCCGTCGGCCTCGGCATCGTTTCCCCCGGCCGCTCCGCGCTGCTGGAGACCCGGAACCTGCCGCCGGGTACGTACGTGCTGCTCTGCTTCGTCCCGGACGACAAGGCCGGCCTCCCGCATGCGGTCAAGGGCATGCACAAGGTCGTCGTCCTGACCTGACGCCTGACGCCTGACGCCTGACGTCGGGGACCGGCCCCTGGTGCCCGCTCACCCCGTCGGCCGCGCCCCCGCGTCGTCGGCCCGGCCGGGCAGCGGCTCCGGCGCTGGCCGGCCACCCGGGGAGGGCGGCACACGGGCCGGTCGCGTCTCTTCGTCGTAGTCGATGTGGTGCTTGCCGGCGGTGGGTTCGTCGAGAGCGAGGGCGAAGACGGGCCCGTCGGCCACGAGGCGTGCAGCCGGTCCTTGTTCACCGGGCCTTGCCAGGGGGCGGGGGCGGTTCGCACCAGGGGGTGCTCAGGGGCTGAGCTCACCGGGCGGCGACCCTCGCCTGCACGGAGGCGACGTAGCGGACGGTGAACACCATCGGGAGGGCGAACCCGGCGAGCTGGACGAGTGTGGCGGGCGTCGAATGGCCGTTGCCCGCGTGGGCGAGGAGGGCGAGCACGCCGGCCGTCACGGCGAAGGCCGCAGTCCACACGGCGGTGATGACGACGTTGGTCCGCACGAAAGGCTTCAGACCCCAGACCTCGCGGGGCGTGGTGCGCTTGGCGATCCCGAGGGTGAACGGCTTGCCGATGAACAGCGAGACGCCGGCCACGAGCGCCAGCGTGGCCGAAGACAGGGCCGCCGAGTAGTCGTGCAGCGGGGTGTCCGGGTCGGCGAAGGCGAGCGCAGTCAGGGCCGCGAAGAAGACTGCCGACCCCGTCTCGATGATCAGCGCATCGAATCCGGCCCCCGCCCGGCGCTGCTGGACGATCACCGCGATCGCCGCCACCAGGCCGGCCGGCGCGGCCCACTGCCACTGGGCGGACGGAAGCACTGCGAAGACGATCCAGGGAAGGAAGGTGCGTGCGTACGACATCGGGAGATCCCCCTCAACGTTTCTGTTCTGACATGTCAAAAGTAGAATGTCGTGTCTCGACATGTCAAGAGTGGAGGGTAGGGTGCTGGTATGAGTCTTCGACATGCACTCCTCGGCCTGCTGTCCGAGCGCCCGGCAAGCGGTTACGACATGCTCAAGAGCTTCGATACGGCGCTGGCCACCGTCTGGCCCGCGACGCAGAGCCAGATCTACACGGAGCTGTCCCGCCTCGCCGACGCCGGACTGATCAGCGTCGCGGCCGAGGGCCCGCGCGGCCGCAAGGAGTACTCCCTCACCGACGAGGGCCTCACGGAGCTGCGGCACTGGCTGACCGAGACCAAGCCGCAGCGCAACACCCGCAGTGACATCCTGCTGAGGGTGTTCTTCCTCGGCGTACTGACGCCCGAGGAGGCGCGCGGCTATCTCATCGAGCTGAAGGAGCTGTCCGAGCAGGGAACTGCGGAACTGCGCGCCCTCGATGCCTCCGTCGACTGGGGCGACGACACGCTGTCCGTCCACGGCCGTATCGCCCTGGAGTACGGCATCCGCTTCAACGAGATGCGCCGCGAATGGGCCGAGTGGGCGGCGGGCCAGATCCGCTAGCGGAGACGGACCGTCGACGGCACCCGGGAGCGGCGAACGCGTTCATGATCCGCACGCGTGGCCCAACGCCCGTTACCTGGTCGAGAGCCGTACTTCCGGCAGGTAGCCGGTCGGGGATGGGGCCGGCGGCAGGCTCACACCGGGGTGGGGGCCGGGTTCCAGAGCGGCCAGTACCTCGGCGGCCGGGTACCCGAACAGGTCGACGTCGCGGAAGACCACCGACACGGCGGACGGCCCGGTCGGCCTTGACTCGTACCGGCGGAGGTGGACGGCTGCCAGGCCGTGCCTGTCGTGGTCGGTGCGGCCGAGGCGGTCCGTGCAATCGCCGTAGGCGAGCAGGTCCACGCCCTCATAGCGGGCCGTGAAGGCCCAGCCTGATTGGCATACCCAGGTCTCGCGCACATCCGCCAGTGTCGCGACGGCCCACTGGGACTCCCGCTCGGACATGCCGAACCGCAGGACGCCGGCGCGTCGCGGCAGGGCGAGCCCCGTCCCCGGCAGCAGGTCGAACATCTGTCGATGATGGCCGGGCGCGTCCGCCGGAGCAACGGGATATCAGACCGGCAGCCCCGAGCGGGCCCTGCTCTCCGCCTTGTGGGGCGGCCGCCCGCGCATCGATCATTCAGCCCAGTCTGCTGGGGCTGCCCCGGTCAGGTCCGGGCGATCAGCGCGTACCTCTCGTCGGTGACGGGGCCGCCCCACAGCTCGGGGTCGCCGCTGAGGGGTTCGATGTGGAGGCCGGATACGAGGGGACGGACGGCCGCGGCCAGATCCTCGGCGGTGATACCGCCGTGCCAGGGCAGGGAATCGGCTCCGGTGACATACGGCACGCCGTTCTGGCCCGCTTCGCGCCACCGCCCCTCGACCAGCACCAGCCGGCCTCCTGGGCGCAGGCGTGCGATCCATGCGCGGAGCGCGGCCTCGGGGTCGGGCAGGGTCCACAGCAAGTGCCGGGAGAGAAGGACGTCGTACCGTTCCTGCCCGGTCGGTGGAACGGCGGCGTCGCCGACGAGAAATCGGCCCGCAAAGCCCGCAGCCGTGAGCTTGGCCTTGGCCTGCTCCACCATCCGGGGCGCCAGATCCACACCTGTGACCCGGTGCCCGGACGCTGCCAGCAGCAGGGACAACGAACCGGTACCGCAGCCGACATCGAGAACATCGGCCGGCCCGGCCGGCATCCAGGACTCCAGGAGCCGGGCCCACGCGGCACGGGTGTGCTCCTGACGCAGGCCGTGATCCGGCTCGTCGTCGAACGCGGCCGCTGCGGCGTCCCAGTACTCGGCAATGGCACGGGCGGCATCAGACATGGCACTGATCATGCCAGCCGCCACTGACAAAGCACCGCGGCCGATGCGCGGGGCCCGGCGGGGGGAGACACCCGTCCCTGGACCGGCAAAGGCCGACGGGGACGCACGGTCCGGGCTCTCCGCCGCGCACGGCTCCGGCCACACGTACTCACCCGGCCGCCGTCGGCGGGATCGCCCCTTCTGGGACTTCGAGCCCGACTCGGTCTGACCGCCGTGTTCCTCAGCTGGCGGAGCCTGCCGCCGAACCCGTCGCGAGATCCGCGCCCCAGCGCGCTATCGCGGCCGGCAGGTCGAGCGCACCCGGGCGCTGGTCGGAGCCCTCGGCGGGCCAGTCCTCGCGGGGGACGCGCCACATCACCTCGAACTCGTTGCCGTCCGGGTCCTTGGCATAGAAGGACTTGGAGACCAGGTGGTCGCTCGCGCCGACCAGCGCACCGCGCTCGGTGAGCTTGCGGCCCAGCTCCGCCAGCTCGCCGAGCGTGCCGACCTCCCAGGCCAGGTGGTAGAGGCCTACTCGGCCCTGCTCGGGACCGGGCGCGTCGGCGCCGATCGCGAACAGTCCGAGGTCGTGGTCGTTGAGGCTGCCGGGGGCGCTCAGGAAGGCGGCGCGACCGGAGGCCAGGTGGTCGACCTGGAATCCGAAGACGTCGGTGTAGAACGCGACGGAGCGCTCGACGTCGCGGATCCAGAGCACGGCGTGGTTCAGGCGGCGGACGGACATGCGGCAGCGCTCCCGGTGGCTCGAAGGGTCTGGCCCGATGTGGGTGGGCTACAGCATAACGTTCAAATTCGAACTACTGGTCCCGGTCCTGCGTGCGAGGGCCGGCGGCCGCGCAGCCGGTGCGTTCGGGAGATCGCGTACCACTGGCCGGTCCAGCCGATCTCCTCACCCGTCCGCCGCCACACGTCCGGGCAGCGCGAGCAGATCGGCCGTGGCCTCCTGTGGCCTGTGGCCAGTGGTCAGGTCAGCGGTTGTCGTGGAGTTCCCCGTGCATCTGGGGCTGGTCGTCCTGGTCGTGGGTGAGGGCGAACTTCTGGACCTCGTTGAACGCCTTGGAGGCGATTCCGACGATGTCCTTGTACGGATTGACGCCGACGGTCTTCTCGGCGGCGCCGCCGAGCAGGCCGCCGCCGACGCCGCTGACCAGGCCGTGGCCGGCGGACAGGGGACCGGCCACCGCACCCAGGACGCTCTTGGGCAGGCCGGCCATGTCGGCGTACTTGTCGCTGAGGGCGTGGCGGACCATCGCGATGAACGCGTCGTGGGCGCCCGGCGGGTAGAACTTCTTGTAGAAGTCGACGGCCTGCTTGGTCATGAAGACGCCGTCGTCGGTCTTCTTCCATTCGTTGTCGCGTACCTGGTTCCACATCTGCTCGACCGCATCGGGGTCCTTGGGCAGGAGCCACTTGTCGGCCGTGCCGAGGTAGTGGTTGACGTAGTGCCAGGCGCACATGAAGCCGCGCGCGTCGTCCTTGGAGACGTCGAAGCCCAGGCGGTCCATGGCCTGGAGGATCTGGGTGGAGAAGACGCAGGCGGCGCCGGTGGTGTACTTCTGGGAGACCGGTTCGCCCCACTTGGCGTAGTCCCACTCCCCGCTCTTCTTGTGGAGCTGGCGCACGGAGGCGTGGACGAGCCGGACCTTGGTGACGTTCGCGGCGAGGGTGCCGTCCCGCATCGCGTTCTTGTTGCCCATGTCGATGAACAGCCGGGAGGACTGCGACAGGCGCCGGCCCGGGCCTTCGACACCCCCGAGGCGGCCGGTGGAGCGGAGCGTGAACGCCCCCGTCGGGGAGAGATAGGTGCCGATCAGGCCGACGGTGCCCTGGAGCATGGACACTTCGCCGTGGTGGTGGGCGAAGAAGCTCTCCGCAGCCCTGACGTCCGCCTCCGACCAGTCCGGCGGCGCCGCGGCCTCCTTGAGGAACTCCGCCAGCAGCGGCGGCAGCTCGGACAGGTCCTGGCCGGGCTTGAGCGCGCCGATCGTACGGAAAAGAGCGTTGACGCCGTCGATTTCCTTGTTGTCGATCATGTCGGAGACGAGTTGGTCGGCCTTCGGGTCACCGACCTTGCTGGCGGCTTCCAGCTCTGCGGCGATCGTGGCTGTCGAAAGTCCCACGGTTGAAGTCCCATCACAGGTTCGATAGCGGTTCGCCGCCACAGCGCACCGAGTCGGCCGGCACGATGGCGGCGGCCCGGCCACCTGCGACCGGGCAGTCAGGATCGTTGCGGCCTGCCAGGGTGCGCCGGAACCCGTGAGCCGTGGGGATCGTTTCTCTCTCACCCGAACGGCCTGCATCGACCAAATGGCTCTGACCTGTGGAAATGATGCGCCGGGTGAGGGCTGGACTGGCCAGATGATCACGGATGGCGCAGAGACGCTCGACCTCCGAGGGGACTGATGGCCCGTCCGAAGTTTCCGGTCTTCTGCCGAGTCTTCGGCCGCATGGCGTCATCCGGTGGAGCGGCGCGGACCTCGCCGAACAGCGTGATTTCCCGGATACCCAGGGGCCGATGAGAGCGAGGACGCCGGACTCGCCGTGGTGACGCAATGCCGTCGGCAGGCCGACCGCGTGGTCGTCGTATCGCCGGAGCCCCAGCGACCCGGGCCTGACGGCTGCCGTCGACCGGCCGATGCCTGTAAGGAGCATCGCATGCCGCATTCGTACCTACAGGTGGTCGGGGTGCGGGCCCTCCCGGCGGCCGCTGAACGTCGGCCTCGACCCCGGGAAGAGCGCGGAGGCAGTGCGCCTTGTGGCAACGGAGGACGTGCTGTTGGTCGCCGCGGAGGCGAGGATCCTGATCCACGACCTTGACGACCTGGACGTGGTTCGGTGGGTCGGGGGCTGCTTTCACCTGGACTCCGCACGGGCGAGCTCGGCGCGCTGTCGATCGCGCGAGGCGCGATGGGGCACCGCCGATGCTCCGCGCCTCCACGCGTGACGGCGACGCTGCGTTGACAGACCACCGGTCACGTGCGAAAAAGACCGTAGGCCGTGTTCGGCCGCGTGTCTTCTCGTTCGACGCGACATTCACCTCGAGACCCGGCCGCCACCACGCGCCTCCGTCAGATCGAGGCCGCGTGACATTCATTTTGGCCACACGTGAGACTGTCGAGCAGCGGACACACCACCGCATATGTGAACGGACGGCTCTCCTTGACCCTGATTCCCGGATCCCGTGTCCCGGGGCGGACCTGGACGGTCCGCCTGACCGGCCACGGCGACCACACCGTCTCCGTCACCTGTAGCACCGAGGCGTGCCGCATGCCGCCCCGGTCCAAGGACACCGCGGCCATGCGGCGGTTCGCCGCCGAGCATGCCCGCGCGCACGCCCGGCTCGCCACCGTCCGCCCCAACGCGGCGTGTGCCTGCCGGGCCGCCGAATGCGGATTCCACGAGGACGCCAGAGCCTCCTGCATCGGTGCCCCGCTGCTCGTCCTCATCCACAATCCCGCTGTGGGACAAGTCTGGACCCTCGCCGAGATCTGCCAGGCCTGCGCGCCGCTCATCGCCCACACTGCCGTCCTCGGCCGTGCCGAGCAGTCGACGGCTCCCCGCGCCTCCGCGGCATCGGCCCCTGCCTCGCCGGCCCCCGCCTCACCCGTCCCGGTGCGTGTGGCTGTGGCCGGCGGCTTTTCGTCCCCCGAGGCATCTCCCGAAGCCGTGGCTCGCCGACGCCCGCACCGCGGCGGCCCCCGGCGTAACCGGTAGAGGCCGCCACGCGACCAGCCTTCCCAGGCCGGCGGGGGCAGCACGCTGAACCCGATCGCGGTGCTGCCCGAGTGTGCGGTCACGTACGCGACGCTGCGCAACCGGGTCGGGCAGGGACGGGGCGTGGAGCAGGAGGCGCACGGCTGGGCGGCCATGCCGCGCCAGTGGCGGGCACCGAGCATGCGCGCCCGCGACGGCCGGCCGGCGGGTTCACTCCTTCAACGACGCCGTTGGCGGCCTGCCCGACAAGGTCGGCGGCCTCCTTTGTTCGTCACGCTGACCGGCTGACCGGCTGACCGGAGGCGTGGAGGTATGCGGGGCCGCCGCGGCGGCGGCGAAAAGCTCGTTGGAGCGCTCCAAGGCCAGGACGCGCACGAGCTGCTGAATGTGCATGCCGGTGAAGGAACGAGACCCCTTCCGCGAATTCCCGGCGATCCACGGCAGTTGGGAGCCCCCGGATCATGGAGGGCACCGCCACCGCCCCCGCTGCTGATCATTCCGGGTCTCGCGATGGCGCTGTCGTGGACGCCCGACACCGACGACCGTACGGACCGCGCGGGGTGAGGGCGATCAGCCCACGATGCTCGGTCCGGCAGCCGGAGTGGCTCGTTCCGCCGGACAGGGTTTCGCCCTCACGGGAGTGCTGGTGCCCTGTGCGGCCGGGCTGCTGTGTCACTCGTCCTGCCCGGCGGGGCCCTGGTCCCGTTGTTGCAGGCCGCCCCGTCCGCTGCCCTCCTCGCCTCGCTGGCCTTGACGTACCTCAACACCGGCAGTGGGGTGGGCCAGTTCCTGGCCGCACCCCACTGCCCTGCTGCCGATCGCGGCGGTGGCCGCTGCCTCGGTGCGCGCCCTGCCGTTCCTGTCCGGCCGGATAGCCGGACACCTGCTCGGCCCGGACGCCCGGGCCCGTACCGGCGTGACCCTGGCCTGCGGAATGGACAACGGCAGCGCAGGCGCCGTACTCGTCACGACGGTCCTGCCCGACCGGCCACACGTACTCCTGCCCGTCCTCGCGTACAGCCTGCTCCAGAAGCCGGCGGCCCAGCACGCCGTAGGCCCGCCCCGGGCAGCAGGGGGCTCGACCCCATCGTCTACAGTCGCGTAGACATTGGTTCGGGTGGCCGGCCCGCTCCGGGACACCCGGTTGCCGACCCCTGCCCGCACACCAGCATCAACGGCACGGTGCGTCAGTTGGCGCCGGGAGGGTGGACGTCGATGACCGAGGCGCAGAGCAGGGCAACCGTGGAGATGCCAGACCGGAGGGTGTCACACCGCGCCCGGCCGGGGGCGGGGCATTCGAAGGTTCCCGAGGTCACTGCATGGTTCTGGACCGTGAAGGTCCTCACCACCGGCATGGGGGAGACCGCGTCCGACTTCCTGGCGCGCACGCTGGGCCCGGTTCCGGCCGGCTGCCTCGGGCTCGGAGGCTTGACGGTCCTCCTACTCCTCCAGTTCCGGTCCACGCGCTACCGGCCCTGGACGTACTGGTCGGCGATCGTCATGGTCAGCGTGTTCGGCACGATGGCCGCAGACGTGGTCCACGTCATCGCCGGCGTCCCCTACACGGTGTCGGCCGTGGCCTTCAGCCTTGCCCTGGCCGCCGTCCTGACCCTCTGGTACGCGTCCGAGCGGACGCTGTCCATCCACAGCATCCGTACCACCCGCCGGGAGTTCTTCTACTGGGCGACGGTCCTCGCCACCTTCGCCCTGGGCACCGCGGCCGGCGACCTCACGGCGGGGACGTTCCATCTCGGATACCTGCCCTCGGGCCTCCTCTTCGCGGCCGTGATCGCGCTGCCGGTCCTGTGCCGCCGCTTCCTCGGCCTGAACGCCGTGGCCGCCTTCTGGGCCGCGTACGTCCTCACCCGCCCGCTCGGTGCCTCGTTCGCGGACTGGATGGGCGTCCCCACAGGGCGCGGCGGCCTGGGGTGGGGGACCGGCCCGGTCAGCCTCGCACTGCTGGTCCCGATCGCCGCACTCGTCGGCTACCTGCACGTGAGCCGCGCCGACACCCCTGCGGAAGACCGCCCCGCAGGACAGACCGGCTGAGCCCTACGGGCCGGTCCGGGGGAATCGGCAGGGTGACCGTGGCCGGTGCGAGGGAGCGCAGGCCCAGCCGCCCGCCCGCCGCCTCCACCGGCTCCCTGGCCACCGCACCCGGCCGAGGGTGTAGGAGGATGACACGCGGACGCGGTTCCATCTCGTGACCTTCGGTCTGTTCACGCCGTCGCCGCCGTGACGAGGGCGGTGGCGATGGCGGCGCAGCCCCAGCTGACGGTCACTCCGGCGCCACCGTGTCCGTAGTTGTGGACGAGCAGGGTGCCGGGCAGGCTGCGAGTGCCGGCCTCGAGCCGGATGCCGCCCTCGCTTACGGGGCGCAGTCCGACGGGGTGGCCGATGGTCTCCGCATCGCGCAGTTCGGGGACGTGCACCGTGCAGCGGGCGATGATCGCCCGGGCCACCGCCGGGTCGGCGGTGGTGTCCCAGCTGCCCTCGTCGAAGGTGCCACCCAGGACCACGTCGGTGTCGCGGGGATGGATGTGGGTGTATCCGAACGGCTGGCACCACCACGTCACCCTCGTCTCCGTCGCCCACGCCTTCTGCACCCTGCAACGACTGGCCAGAGCCCTCAAAGACACGGCGCCGGCCTGAGCCTCTACCAAGTCGTCCGCGAGCTACAGACCCTCCTCGCGACACGGACCGGCGTCTGCCCCACCTGCCACCGCGGGACACCCATACCAGCCCCAACCTGACCAAGCCCTACTAGGACTTGGATGAGTCGGGGGGAGGGGAGAGGAGGGGGCTCTTCGGCCCCTTTGACACCGGGGCCGGCGGCGGGTCGGTGCGTGCGCCGGCGCGCCGCCCGGGCAGGTATCCGGCCTGAGGACACCCCATAGGATCGAGCTGCCGCAGCGATCACGGGAACCGCTCCCCGGGGATCTACGGCCAGGCTCGCTCGGCACCAGTACCGCGCGCTGCGCAGGCCCGAACGACGGGCCGGCCCACCACCGACAGGAAGCAGCACCCCATGGAACCGCTCGGCACCGGCGACCCGATCCGGCTCGGCCCGTACCGCGTCGTCGGCATCCTCGGCGAAGGCGGCATGGGCAAGGTCTACCTCGGCCGCGACGGCGCCGGCCGGCCCGCCGCGGTCAAGGTCCTGCTCCCCGAACTGGCCGACGACCAGCACCTCGCCCAGCGCTTCCTGCGCGAGGCGCAGACCGCGCAGTCGGTCACCGGCAGCGGCGTCGCCCGCGTGCTGAACGCCCAGAGCGAGGGCAACCGCCCCTGGATCGCCACCGAGTTCCTCTCCGGGCCCACCCTCGACGACGCCGTACGCCGGTACGGCCCGCTCGGCGTCGACACCGTACGGGCGCTGGCCGCCTCGCTCGCCGCCACCCTGCGGGAGATCCACGCCGCGGGCCTGGTCCACCGCGACCTGAAGCCGGCCAACATCGTGCTCACCTCGGCGGGACCGCGCATCATCGACTTCGGCATCGCCCGTCCCGAGCACGGGCTGACCCTCACCACCACGGGCCAGGTGCCGGTCACCCCCGGATACGGCGCTCCCGAGCAGGTGCTCGGCCGACGGGTCGGTCCGGCCGCGGACATCTTCTCGCTCGGCGCGGTGCTGTCGTACGCGGCGACCGGCCGGCGCACGTTCGACGGGACGCATGTGGCCGCCGTGCAGTACGAGGTCGTGCACGGCGAGCCGCAGCTCGCCTCCGTACCCGAGGATTTGCGGCACCTGATCACGCCCTGCCTCGCCAAGGACCCGACGCACCGGCCGATACCCGAGCAGATCGAGGCTGCGTTCGCCCCACCGCGCGGGGCGGACAGGGCCTGGCGCAAGGGGCCGATCGCCGACGACATCGCCCGCCGGGCCGCCGAAGCCAAGCGGCAGACCGCGCTCGACGGGCCGGGGGCCGGATCCGGAACCGGGCCGTCCCGGCGCCGCCTGCTGCGCGGCTCGTTGGCGGCGGGCGGCGTGCTGGTCGCCTCGGGCGGAGCGGCCGGCTCCTGGTGGTTCCTGCGCGACGACACGCGCCCGCTCCCCGCCGCCGGGCCGGCCCGCACCGCGCGGCCGCTGTCCCTGCCCGTCACGAAGTACGGCCCGCCTCCGTCGCCCCTGTGGGGGCCGCTTGCGGTGGCGGCCAAGGCGGTGGACGGAGTGGTCACGACCCCGCTGCCGCTGCTCGACGTGGTCATATTCGCCGCCAAGGGGGGCGGTCTGGCCGCCCGCACGGCGCACGACGGCAAGGAGAAGTGGCGGCTGCCCGACGTGTCGCCGAAGGCCGGCATCCTCGCCCTGCCGGACCAGGGGTTCGTGACCGCGGACGCCGACGGTGCACTCCTCGGCTTCGAGGCCTCCACCAGCAGGCAGTCGTGGAAGGTGGCGGGCGCCGACACCGGCCGCGTCCTGGCCGCCGACGAGTCGGCCGTCTATCTGCTGACCCGCGATGGGCAACTGCGCGCTGTGGACACCCGCAGCCGCAAGGTCCGTTGGACGGTCCGGCTGACCCACGCCGCCGTACAGGGCACCGGGCCGCTGGCCGCGGCCGGACCCGGACGGCTCGTCGTGTCCGGCACGGACGGCGATGTTGTCGCCGTCGACACTTCGACGGGAGACACGGTCTGGTGGGTCAACGGCCAGGCGAAGTCCGCCGTCGCACCCTTCGTCGACAAGGACACCGCCTACCTGGGCGGCCGGAACCTGACCGCCCGCAACCTCGGTGACGGAAAGGAAAAGTGGAAGGCGGAGGAGGCGGAGCGCGGCACACAGCCGGGTACCGCCGGCTGGGGCCCGGTGGTCCCGTACGGCGATTACGTGATCGGCGTGGACGGCGCGGCGCTGACCTGGGTCAGGACCAGCACCGGCCTGCCCGTGCCGAAGGCCCACGGCGCGAAGGGCGCGCTCCCGCGCACCCTCCCTGTGGTGCAGGGCCGCACGGTCTGGGCGGTCGAGGCGGACGGGCACGGCGTGACGGCCTTCTCCGCCGAGCACGGCGCCATGTACTGGACCTGGGCGCCCGAGTCGCAGGGACCCTGGGCCGTGTCCGGCGCGGGGAACCGCGTCTTCCTCGTCAACGACGGGAAGCTCACGGCCATGCCCACCGTCGACTGATCGCCGACCGCCGGCTGATCCCCCCGCTGCCGCGGTTCCGCCCGCGGCAGCGCACCCGGTTCTCCCACGCCCCCGACCAGCGCTTAGGCTCGGTCCGGTCCGCCACTTCACCGGCCCCGGGGATCGCGCATGGAACGCCTACGCCAGGACGACCCGCCGTACATCGGGCCGTACACGACCCTGGCCCGGCTCGATGCCGATTCCACCGAGCACACCGTTCCCGAACGCCGCTACCTCGCGCGCACCGCCGACGGCGAGCGCACCGTCCTCGTCTGCGTGCCCCGGGTCGGCGCCGATCCGTCCCGGTGGGTGATCGAGGCCGAGGGGGCCCGACGGCTGTCCGTGGCCCGGTTCCTCACCGTCGCCGAGGTGGGCGGGACAGCCGGATTCCCTTGGTACGCGGCCCCGTACACGCCCATGCTGCCGCTGCCGGCCGTGCTCGCCGCGTACGGCGGCCCGCTGCCCGAGAACCTCGTCCGCGGGCTCGGCGCCGCGCTCGCGGAAGGGCCGGCCGCCGCGCACGCCCAGGGCGTGACGCACGCGGGCCTGTCACCGGCCGCCGTACTGGTCACCCCGGGTGGGCCGCTGCTGACCTGCTTCGGTGCCGTGCGGGCGGCCGCCCCCGACGGAATGCCGCGGTCGGGGCTTCCCGGGCTCGATCCGGGCTGTCTCGCCGCGGAACAGGCGTCGGGCGGCCGGCCCGGGCCGCTCGGGGACGTCTTCGCGCTCGGCGCCGTGCTGGCGTACGCCTCGACCGGTCACACCGTGCCCGAGCAGAGCGAACTGCCGCCGGGGCTGCGTCGCCTGGTGGCCGCATGCCTGTCGCGCGACCCCGCGGACCGGCCGACGGCGCAGGAGCTGCTGCGCGAGCTCGCGGCGCCGGCCGCGGGTACCGACCCCACGGAAGTCTCGCCGCTGCCGGACAGGACGGTCCTCGACCACACCGCTCCTCTGCCGCTGCCGGGCCGCGTCGTCGCCGCGCTCGCGGACCAGTCCGGATGGCTGCTCGGCATGGAACTGCCCGCCACACAGGAGCCGTTCACGCCGGCCCAGAAGGTGCACTGACCCCGATGCCCGCCGTAACGCCCCCGTATTCCCCGTACTCCCCGTACTCCCCGTACTCCTCGAACTCCCAGGAGTCCCCGAACTCCCCCCGCTCCCCGCTCGCGCCGCTCACCCACGAAGACCCGCAGCAGGTGGGCGGCTTCCGGCTGCTCGCCCGGCTGGGCAGCGGCGGCATGGGCACGGTCTACCTGGCCCGCTCGGCGGGCGGGCGCACGGTCGCGCTCAAGACCGTGCACGCCCGGATCACCGCCGACACCACCTTCCGCACCCGGTTCCAGCTGGAGGCGGACGCGGCCCGGATCATCGGCGACCGGTACGGCGCCCGCGTCTTCGCCTCCGACACCCTGGCCGCGACGCCCTGGCTGGCCGCCGAGTACCTGATCGGACCGCAGCTCGACGAGGCGGTCCGCACCGGCGGTCCGCTGCCCGAGCCGGGTGTCCGGTCCCTGGGCGCGGACCTGGCCCGGGCGATCGGCCTGCTGCACCGCTCGGACGTGGTGCACCGCGACCTCAAACCGTCCAACATCATGATCACGGCGGCCGGGCCCAAGGTCATCGACTTCGGTATCGCGCGCGCCCTCGGCGACGACCGGCTGACGAGCATCGGCGCGGTGGCGGGTACCCCCACGTACATGTCTCCCGAGCAGGCCGGAGGGCTGGAACACACCCCGGCGGTCGATGTGTTCGCGCTGGCCGGTGTCCTCGTCTTCGCGGCGAGCGGGCATGCCCCCTTCGGCGGCGGGCAGGCCGCCGACCTGCTCTACCGGGTGCGGTACGCGGAGCCCGACCTGAGCGGCGTCCCGGCGGGACTGGCGGAACTGCTGGCCCGCTGCCTGGACAAGGACCCGGCGCGCCGGCCCACGGCCGCCGAGCTGGCGGAGCTGCTCGCACCCGGCGACGGCCTCTTCGAGGACGGGCTGCCGCAGCCCGTCCTCGCGGAAATCGCCCGGCGTAGCGCGCTGGTCTGGCAGGAGCCCCCGCACCGGCTCCCGCCGCCTGCCGCGGAACCCGCCGCGGCAGGCGTCTCGCGGCGCAGACTGCTCACGCTGACCGGAGCCGCCGTCGGCGGCGCGGCCCTCGCCGGCGGCGGCCTGTGGGCCTGGCTGGCCAACCGGGCCCAGGACGATTCGCCGGGCGCCCAGCCCCCCTTGAAACCGGCCCCCACCCCACTGTGGACACGCGACATCGCGCACTCCGGCGAGGGCGGCGAGCCGCTGCGGGCCGGCGGCCTGCTCGTCGCGGTCGCCGGGATCACGACCACCGGCATCGACCCGCAGACGGGCGCACTCCGGCAGGACTTCAGCATCAAGCGCACTTGGCGCCTCGCCACCGACGGCACGGCGCTGTACGCCCTCAGGGAGCCCGACGCCCCGGACCCGGCAGCACTCACGGTGCTGCTCCTCCCCCTGGAGTCCGGGAAGGAGGAGTCGCCCGTCGTAAAGCTGCCCGCATACGACGGCACCCACGTACTCAACCAGCTGCTGTGCGTGGACGGCGGCACGACGTACCTCCTCGCCAAGTCCGCCGCGGGCAACGAGTGGTTCGTGGTCGCGGCGAGCCTGCAGTCCGGCCGCGAACTGTGGCGCCGACCCGCGCCGGCCCCCACCGAGTACTTCGTCACCCGGGAAATCCCCGTCGTGGTGCGCGGCAAGCCGGTGAAGGGCGGGCTGCTCCTGTGCCGCCGCGCGGACGCGGGCGACTCCCTGACCCTGACCCTGTACGACACCCTCAGCGGTGCGACGCGCTGGCAGAAGTCACTGTCCGTGCCGGGCGCGGTGCCCTACCGGCTGGCCGCGGACGAGGACCACGTCTACGTGGGCGCCGAGGCCCTCCAAGCGCTGCGGCTCTCCGACGGCGCGCCGGCCTGGTCCTTCGGCAAGGGCCGCGACCAGGGGAATCCCATGTACGGGCAACGCCGCTACGGCATCCCCACCGTCCGCGACGGGGTCGTCTACACCGTCGAGGGCACCCGCGGCATCGTCGCCGTGGACGCCCGCACCGGCACCGAACGCTGGTCGGAGGCCCCCGTGAAGGACGCCGTCCCCAACGGCAACATCGCCCCGGTCGCGTCCGGCGGCCACGTCTACACCATGGACAGCATCGGCCTGCGCGCGGTCGACATCCACACCCACCGCCCGGTCTGGCGGCACGAAACCCGCGCGGACACCCTGGCCTCCGACCCGGGCGCCACCCAGCTCTACGCCCGCGACACCACCAGACTCCTGGCCTTCCGCATCGACTAGCCAGGTGTCATCGGCTCGCTGAAGGGTGACTGGACAGGTCGGCGTGGGATCCTGCTGCCGCAGCGCAACAGGGGAGACGCACGTCACAGGAATTCGTGTCACAACTCGTCGAGCTGTTCTGTCAAAGATGTGTAACCGTCAGACAACGGCCATGGAGCGCATCATGGAAGCACGCCTCAACGCCTTCGCCAACCCGATCCTGGGCAAGGTTTTCAAGCACATCATCGCCGCGAGCAAGGTGCTCGAGGGCTCGACCCTGCCGGCATCGACACAGGAGCTGGTGAAGCTCCGCGCCAGCCAGATCAACGGCTGTGGTTTCTGCACCGACATGCACTTCAAGGACGCCGTACACGCGGGAGAGTCCGCGGAGCGCCTCAACCTGGTCGCGGCCTGGCGCGAGGCCACGGTGTTCACCGAGGCCGAGCGTGCCGCGCTGGAGCTGGCGGAGGAGGGCACCCGCATCGCCGATGCGGCCGGCGGTGTCCCGGACGCGGTGTGGGCGAACGCCGCCAAGCACTACGACGAGGACCAGCTCGCCGCCCTGGTGGGCCTCATCACCGTCATCAACGCCTTCAACCGGGGGAACGTCATGCTCCAGACGCCCGCGGGCGACTACCAGCCCGGCCAGTTCGGATAGCCGGGAGACGGGACACCGGCTGCCGCCCCTCAGGGGGCAGCCGGGGCCGTCGGTCTGGGTGGGCTCGGCGGCCGGGGCTGTAGTCGGCCCGTCCAGGTGCCGCGCGTACCCCTCGCCGGTCGGTGCAGCTCAGCAAGGCAAAGGGGGAGATGACGGCGCGCGACAGGTGTGGTGGTATCGCCAGTTGGGGCGAGACCCTTCCAGCGGTTCGAGCGTGCTACTGCCCTACCCGGCCGTCGATGCGTTCGCGCAGCAGATCGGCGTGCCCGCAGTGGCGGGCGTACTCCTCCACCCGGTGAACCCACAGCTCGCGGACAGCGGTGCCGCCCCGAACCACCCGTGCGCCGAGATCCGGATACTCGGCCAGCAAGGCATCGGTTGCCGCCTGTTCGCGAGCAAGATCTGCGAATGCGCCCTCGACCAGCGCCTGCTCCGCAACGGCTCCCTCGAAGTCGGCGTCACGTGCTCCGTACAGCTTCGGCGCCGGGTCACCTGGCAGAATCCAATTGCGCCAGTCCCGCTCCACCTCGGCAAGATGGCGGACCAGACCCAGCAAGGACATCGTCGACGGCGGTACCGACCGGCGCGCCAGCTTCTCCGGGTCCAATCCCTCGCACTTCATCTGCAGGGTCAGTCGATAGCCGCTCAGGAAGTCCTGCAGGGTCGCCAACTCGCCGTCCGGGCTGGCTCCGTCAGTGCTGCGGGGATCCTCGTCGGGGTCCGCCCACATGTCCGGGTATACGCTGGCCTGGGTCCACCGCTCGGGCACGTCGCTCACCGTGTTCATGGTGCCGAGGATGCTGAGCAGTGGTCCGACACGCAAGCGATTATCCAGGCGCGCAGGCAGAAGCCAGCGGACGCGGGCAGCGGTCGTGGAGGACCGTGACAGCATCCTCGGCGGCGACGGTAGTTCGCGCGGCGGTTACGACCGGGTGCCGGAGCGCTTCGGCACGTGGGCGGACAGCGCTTGGCCCAGCGTGATCATGCTCAGGCCGAACATCAGGACGCCCAGGGGGACATGGAGCGACGCCATGTGCGCGATGCCCAGGACCACCTGCACCGAAGCAAGTACGAGGAAGCCGGACGCGTACAGGATGGGGCGGGGCGAGCCGCCGCCCGGCCGCCATGCCAGGATCGCGGCGAGTACGTACAGCATCGATGCGCCGTACATCACGCGCGCGCCGATGCCGTGCAGTACCTCGCCGTGGGACGAGGACAACAGCAGTCCGGCGGTGGCCGCCTGGAAGAAGATGGCCAAGGTCTGCAGAGCTATCGCTACCTGCAGGAACGTGAGGCCGCGCTGTACTGCCGTCGTCTGGGTGGCCATGATGCGGTCCCCTCTTCTGCCTCGCGGCGGTTGATCGGTACTGTCTCGACAGTCCGACGACGTGGGCCCCCGAAATGTGAGGCGAAGCGCCGGCCTCACCGTCCTGTGCGGTGTTTCGCCGCATCGGCGAGAGCGGAAGCGAACGAGAAGAACCAGGGAGCGGTCGCCACCATGAGCACCCCATCCGAGCCAGGGCATGACCGGTCCGAGCCGGGCCTGAGCGCGATCGTCGGCGAGCGGCGCCAGCTGATCAATCTCGCCTACCGGATGCTCGGTTCGCTGGCCGAGGCCGAGGACGCCGTGCAGGAGACCTACGCCCGCTGGTACGCGATGTCGCGGCAGCAGCAGGAGGCCGTCGAGTCGCCCGGTGCCTGGCTGACGACGGTGGCCAGCCGCATCTGCCTGGACCTGCTCGGCTCCGCGCGGGTCCGGCGCGAGCGCTATGTCGGCGCATGGATACCTGAGCCGCTGCCTGACCGTACGGAGTGGATCAGCGGGGCGGCGGGTGGTGGCAGGGCTGAACCGGCCGACCCCGCGGACCGGGTCACCCTGGACGAGTCGGTGAGCATGGCTTTCCTCGTCGTACTGGAGTCGATGACGCCGGCCGAGCGCGTGGCGTTCATCCTGCACGACGTCTTCCGGTACCCCTTCGCCGAGGTCGCCGAGATCGTCGGCCGGACGCAGGCGGCCTGCCGGCAGCTGGCGTCCTCGGCCCGTCGGCGTGTTCGCGCCGCGCAGGCCCCGGCGGCTCCGACGGCCGGGCAGGCCGGTCTGGTGCGGCATTTCAAAGAGGCGTGGGAGGCCAAGGACATCGAGGCTCTCGTCGACCTCCTCGACCCCGACGCCACGATGATCGCCGACGGTGGCGGACTGGTCGGCGCCGTCCTCCGCCCGGTCGAGGGCAGCGAGCGCATCGCCGAGTACCTGATCCACATCGCCGCCAAGGCCCCCGGGCTGACACTCCTGGAGCGAACGGTCAACGGCCAGCCCGGCCTCGTCGCCCAGCACGCCGGTGTCACCGTGACCGTGGCGGCGTTCAGCCTCACCGGCGGCCGCATCACTCGCATCTGGGCGGTCCGAAACCCGGAGAAGCTCCGTCCGTGGACCGAGACCGGACGGGGCTGACCCGCGCCATCGCCGGCACGGGGAAGGCTCGGGTGCACTGCGACGGCAACCCCGGTGTCGGCCGGGATGCCCGGCACCGGAGTGCGTATGGCGGCGGGCGGCGGCCGGAGCGGCCCACGGGGGCGGTGCCGCGGACGGAATGCGCCTGCGGCCCGGACCGGCGGGAGAGCGTTACGCCCGAGCCGGCTTCCGAGGCTGGAGGCATCAGGTGCCGCTGAGCCCATGAAGACCATTCGAGGTCACCACCTGGGGCCAGGCCCGGTCGGCAGCTTGTGAGCGTCGGAGCCGCGGCCCGGAGGGCGGTCGGCGACGTCGAGGGTGAGGCCGTCGGGTTGCAGGATGGTGCGTGTGCTGAATGCGGGCGTGGTGCCCGCTGTCCGGGAGAGCCGGTAGCGACCGGCGACGGTGGCGGTGGCCCTGACCATCGCGACCGTACCGAAATGCGCCCCCAGGCAGTTCCGAGGCCCGCCGCCGAAGGGCATGAAGGCGTACTTGGGCAGGGGGTCGGCGGCGGAGCGGTCGATCCGGCGGTCGGGGCGGAACGCCGTCGGCTGGTCGTAGTGGCGCGCGTCCCGGTGAAGCACGAAGGGGCTGACGGCAACCCGCTGGCCCGGGCGCAGTGGATGGCCGGCGAGCTGGGTGTGCTGGTCGACGGTCCTTTCCAGCAGCCAGAGCGGGGGATAGAGCCGAAGCGTCTCCTTCACGACTGCCTCGGTGACGGCCAGACGGGGCAGATCGGCCGCGGTCGGCAGCCGGCCTGCCAGCTCCCTGTCGACCTCGGCCAGTACCTGCCGGTGCACCTGCGGGTGCTGGTCGAGGAGGAGGAAGAGCCAGGCCAGTACGGCGGCGGTGGTCTCGTGGGCGGCGAACAGGATGGAGACGATGATGCTGGTCGCTCCGTCGTGGTGGATGGCACCCTCGTCGCACGCGCTGCTCAGGAGGTCCGCAACCACTGCGGGGGAGCCGTCCTGCCGCGTTCCGCGTCGCCGGTGAATCAGGCGGGACACCTCGCCGGCCAGCTCCCGGCCGACGCGATGGAGGCGCCGTCTGCGCAGCGAGGGCCAGCGGGCGGGCAGGGGCACGGCGGCGGGCAGCAGCGCGTCCTGCAGGCGGCCCAGCCGGGCGGGGACCTGGCCGGTCTCCGGGCCCAGGCAGAATTCGGCGATGAGGGTGGCGCTGAGCTCTTCCAAGGCCGGGATCGCCTCGATCCTGCCCCGGGCCTGCCAGGTTTCTGCGTGCCGGGCCGTCGTCGCCGCGAGGCGGTCCTCGGCGGAGCGCAGGCTGCTGCGGTTCAGGCCGCGACCCGCCAGGCTGCGGGCCTGCATCCAGCGGGCCAGGTCCTGCGAGGCACTGCCTCCGTCGGTTTCCTCGCCCAGCAGGTCCCGGGTGATGGTGTAGGGGTGGCGGGCCTCGACGTCACCAGGTGTGACGCCTCGGGTCGGAAACGTCGCCGCCCGCGGTAGCGCCCTCCACGTGGCCCGCCCCGCACTGCGGCAGTGGGGCGTGCCCGGACGCATTCAGCGTCTCGCAGGTCAACTGGGGCCGACAGCCAGCATATTTACGCTGTTCCTTGACGGCGTCCTAACGTAATCTTGATGTCAGGTGTGCCGGGAAGTCTGGTCGGCGGTCAGAAAACATGGGCTGATCCATGTGCTCTGGCTCTCGCCGTGAGAGGCCTCCTTCCATGACCGTCATCCAGCCAGTGCCGTCTGCCCCCGTTCCAGGCGGTACCGTCCGTCGCGTGCCGCGCCGCTCGGTCCTCTTCTTCGCGTTCGCCTTCGCCGTGATCGCCGACCCTGTCTCTTCAGTCGCCTACGCCATCGAGGCTGCGCTGCGCGCCCTCCATGGTGACCTCGCGCTGCTGCTGCCGACGATGACGCTGGTGGTGGGGCTGGTCGTGGTCGTCACCGCCAACTACTGGCAGCTGGTCCGCCGCTTCCCCAAGGGTGGGGGAGCAGCCGCGGCCGCCGGGCGGGCTTTTGGGCCGCGCTGGACGTTCGTGCCGATCGGGGCCCTGGTGGTGGACTTCGTACTCACCATCGGCATCTCCATCGCAGCCGCCGCGAGCGCCGTCATCGCGCTCTTCCCGGAGCTGGCGGCGTACCGGATCCCGCTCGCCCTGCTTCTGCTGCTGGTGGTGGCCGGGCTGACGTGGTTCGGGCATGGCGGCAGGCTGCTGTTCGCCGTCATGACCGTGCTCTTCGTACTCGTCTGCGTCGCCGTGCTGGTACGCGGCTTCGTCTCGCCGCACGCGATCGGCGAGTCTCCGGCCGCCACCGACCCGGGCAGGTCCGCGGCCCTGGCAGTCGTACTTGCCTTCCCCGTCGCGATGGCCCTGGCCACCGGGGTCGAAGCCCCGTCCACCGCCATCGCCCAGCTCGGGCAGCTCGACGACACCCACCGCCGCCGCTTCGGGCGCGGCACGCTCGCCCTGCTGCTGGTCATCGTGGGCGGCCTGACCCTGGCCCTGACCGCGCTGGCGGTACGCCTGCACATCGGCATCCCCGGCGAGGACTCCACCCAGATCGCGGACATCGCGCAGGCGGCAGCCGGATCAGGCTGGCTCTACGGAGCCTTCCAGCTCACCAGCTCCCTGCTCCTCCTGGCCGCCGCCAGCTCCTCCTTCCAGGCCGGCCCCGGACTGCTCAAGGCCCTGGCCGGCACGGGGGATCGGCCGGGGGTGCTGCCCGCCGCCCTCGGCCGGACCAACCGGTACCACACCCCGTACTGGTCGGTCGTCGTCTACCTGGCAGCCGCAGCCGTCATCATCGTGGCCGCCGCGGGTGAGGAGCAGGAACTGGTGCTCTTCTACGCGGTCGCCGTCTTCGTCAGCTTCCTCGTCGGCCTGCTGGCCATGACCCGCTTCGCCCACACCGAGCGAAAGACCGCCCTGGCCTGGGCCAACGGGATCGCGGCCGCCGCCGTCGCGTTCACCCTGGCGGTGAACCTGCTGCGCGGCCGCCCCGTGCTCTCGCTGCTCGCCACGCTGCTCGTCGCAGGCGCGTTCTACCTCCGGTGGGTTCGGGCGGGGCGCCCCAGCGGCATCGAGGACGTCGAGGCTGCCGCCGAGGCCGACTGACCCGCCTGCCCGCCGCACCGTCGACGGGCTCCGGTTCCACCGGATGCGCTTCCGTTCCGTCGTGGGGATGTCCTCGGCGGGTGATCGCCAGTACACAGGCGCCCCAGGGGTACCGGGATCCAGGCTCAGGGTCCCGGAGCTCAGATGGGCGGGCCCGATCAGGACGAAGCCGTGCGCCGCCCGGAAGGTGGCGAGGGGCGTAGCCGTTCAGCACGTGGCCGCAAGCACTCGGGTGGGCGGTATGTGGCGGGTGACCCGGCCGTGGCCTCCCCCGCTGCGCCCGTTCGTGCACAGCTATGCCGGCTTGGGGAAGCGGCGGCCGCGCCCTATCGGGTGCGGCTGGTTCCCACAGGTCGGGCGGTCGCGGTGATCAGCCTCGGGGAGCCCTTCGCCCAGGTCCGCCGGCTCTTCCTCAGCGAGATGCGCAGCGGGCGGTCACGGTATGAGTTGGGCTGTCAGGGCGCTTTTCGCGTTGAGCCAGTCGGGGCTGGTGATGCTGTAGAGCGCGGAGTCGCGGAACAGCCATCGCGCATGACCATGTGCCGGCGCAGGACCGAGCAATAGTCAAGAGTTGTGGGTGGGGTCCTCCGACGCGGTGATCTCTGCTGCCGCGAGCCTGGCGTCTTCGCGCACCTGTGGGTCGGGGTGGC
>NZ_JBFAJR010000043.1:0-66062 GCF_040655295.1 Streptomyces sp. NPDC050448
GCCGTTGCGAGGGTGTCCAGGTCTTTCGTCACACATTGACCCTGGACGCCCTCGCGCCATGTCCGCAGGCGAACCCTTGGACTCATTCATCTAGCCTGCGGCCATGACCGGTATACGGATCACCACCCTCGCGCAGCGGCCCGAACTGGCCGACCGGCTCTGGGACATGAAGGACTCCTGGCCGCAATTCGCCCGGCACGACTCCCTCGCCTGGCTCCTCTATCCGCGGATGACGGGGGAGCTGGCGGAGTACGTCCTGGTCGCCACCGACGGCGATGCGGTGGTCGCCCGCGGGTACAGCGTGCCCTTCGCGCTGCATGCGCCGGGCCGGGACGGGGTGCTGCCCGCGCGGGGCTGGGACCAGGTCCTCATGTGGGCCTTCTCCGACCCTCGGCGCGGGGTCGCCCCCGACACGGTGAGCGCCATCGAGATCACCGTCGCCACCGGCCGGCAGGGCGAGGGCCTGTCCGCGCGGATGCTGGCCGCGATGCGGGACAACGCCCGTGCCCGCGGGTTCGCCGAGGTGGTGGCCCCGGTCCGGCCCAGCGGCAAGCCGGCCGAGCCGGACACCCCGATCGGGGAGTACGCGTACCGCACGCGCGAGGACGGTCTCCCGTACGACCCGTGGCTGCGGGTCCACGTCCGCGCGGGGGCGGTGATCGACTCGGTGGCCCCGCTGTCGATGACGATCACCGGCTCGCTCGCGCAGTGGCGTGAGTGGACCGGGCTGCCCTTCGACGCGACGGGCCCGGTCCGGGTGCCGGGGGCCCTGGCCCCGGTCCGCTGCGAGCTCGAACAGGGCTACGCGGTGTACGTGGAGCCGAACGTCTGGGTCCGCCACGCGCTGGACCGCCCGTCCTCCTCCCCGGCGTAGTCCCCTGTGACTGAGCGGCCTACTCGGCCCGTGCGGCCAACTACGGCGCTCAGCCTGGAAGCCTTCTGACCCCGAGGTGCGGAGGTTGACCCGGTAACCCCCGAATCCGTCGTTGGCCCACCCCGGGACCGGCATGGGCGCTTTACTGTTCAGCGTCAGTGGTAGCACCGGGCGAGGTCGAGGGAGACGGCGATGCTGAAGAGAGTTCTCGCAGTGAGCGCGGCCGCTGTGCTTGCGTGTGGCCTGAGTACGACGTCGGCAAACGCGGCCTCGGAGTACGTGCACTTCAAGAACGTGGCCACGGGCCGCTGTCTGGACTACCGGGCCGACTACGGGCCCTATGCGACCGACTGCAACGGCGGCGGTTATCAGACCTGGCTGGTGAACAGCGCAGCCTTCGAGCTCTCCGCCATGCGGCAGAACGCGGGCGACCGGCTGTGCCTGGTTGCCCGTAATGGTGAGGCCACGATGAAGCCGTGCCTGTCCACCGACCCGGCAGCCCTGTGGTTCTTCGGCCCCACGGCCGCCGGGTTCGAGCTGATCAACCATGTGACCGGCACCTGTCTGGGCGAAGGGGCGACCGCCAGGCACGCCGTCAAACTCGTCGAGTGTTCAGGCGGCAACTCCCAGCTGTGGGTGTGGCAGAGCGCCTGACTTTCTGCACGGCCGGACCAGTGCCGAAACGGACACCAGGAGCAAGAGCGGGCCGTGTCTCCCGCCCGGGCACCCCCGCCGCAGGCCTGTGAACAGCGGTGCCATGCGCTCGGCGCAGACCGCGACGTACAGACGGATCACCTCGCCGCCGCTGTCACGCAGTGCCGCAGGCCACTGCCCTGTGCTGAGCGGGCCCCCGCCCTCCGCAAGACATCAACTCAGGCCAGGTGTGCTTCTGTCGCGTTACGGGCCACCTAGAACGCTCAGGCGGGCCGAGTAGAACGCTAAAGGGCCAAGTAGAACGCTAAGTCACATCCCCGCCCGGGCAGGGCGTGTGCGCGCTTTGCATAAAAGTGCGGCGGTACGTATAGTCATGCCATCGAGGAGGAGGGTCCGATGGTGGTACGTGTAGCGGTGGCCGGAGCGAGCGGGTACGCGGGCGGAGAGGTCCTGCGCCTGCTGCTCTCCCACCCCGAGGTCGAGATCGGCGCGCTGACCGGGAACTCCAACGCCGGACAGCTCTTCGGCACCCTGCAGCCGCACCTCGTGCCGCTCGCGGGCCGGACGCTGGAGGCGACCACCCCCGAGGTCCTCGCCGGCCACGATGTCGTCTTCCTGGCGCTGCCGCACGGGCAGTCCGCCGCCGTCGCCGCCCAGCTCGGCGAGGACGTCCTCGTCGTCGACATGGGCGCCGACCACCGGCTCAAGGACTCCGCCGACTGGGACGCCTTCTACGGAGCCCCGCACGCCGGCACCTGGCCCTACGGGCTCCCCGAGCTGCCCGGTGGCCGCGCCGCGCTGGAGGGGTCCAAGCGCATCGCGGTTCCCGGGTGCTTCCCGACCGCCGTCTCCCTGGCCCTGTTCCCGGCCTACGCCGCGCAGCTGGCCGAGCCGGAGGCCGTGATCGTCGCCGCGACCGGTACCTCGGGCGCCGGCAAGGCCCTCAAGCCGCACCTGCTCGGCTCCGAGGTCATGGGCTCGGTGACCCCTTACGGGGTGGGCGGCGGGCACCGGCACACCCCCGAGATGGTGCAGAACCTGAGCCCGATCGCCGGGCAGAGGGTCTCCGTCTCCTTCACCGCGAACCTCGTGCCGATGGCCCGCGGCATCCTGGCCACCTGCTCCGCCAAGGCCCTCCCCGGCACCACCGCCGACGCGGTGCGCACCGCGTACGAGAAGGCGTACGCGGACGAGCCCTTCGTCCACCTGCTGCCCGAGGGGCGGTGGCCGGCGACCTCGTCCGTCTACGGTTCCAACGCCGTTCAGATCCAGGTCGCGTACGACGAGGCCGCGCAGAGGATCATCGCGATCAGCGCCATCGACAACCTCACCAAGGGCACCGCCGGCGGCGCGGTGCAGAGTATGAACATCGCCCTCGGGTTCGCTGAGGAGCTCGGGCTTTCCACGATCGGAGTCGCGCCGTGACCGTTACGGCAGCACAGGGATTCACGGCCGCGGGCATCGCCGCCGGGATCAAGGCGAACGGCAACCCGGACCTGGCCCTCGTGGTCAACCACGGGCCGCGGCTGGCCGCGGCGGGCGTCTTCACCTCCAACCGCGTCAAGGCCGCGCCCGTGCTCTGGTCCGAGCAGGTCCTGCGCGGCGGCGTCGTCAGCGCGGTCGTCCTCAACTCCGGCGGCGCCAACGCCTGCACCGGCCCCAAGGGCTTCCAGGACACCCACGCCACCGCCGAGAAGGTGGCCGAGGCGCTCGGCGGCGAGCACAACGCCGGCGAGGTCACCGTCGCGTCCACCGGCCTGATCGGCGTCCTGCTGCCGATGGACAAGCTGCTGCCGGGCATCGAGACCGCAGTCGAGGCACTCTCCGAGGACGGCGGCGAGGCCGCCGCCATCGCCATCAAGACCACCGACACCGTGCACAAGACGGCCGTCGTCGCGCAGGACGGCTGGACCGTCGGCGGCATGGCCAAGGGCGCGGGCATGCTCGCCCCGGGCCTGGCCACCATGCTCGTCGTCCTCACCACCGACGCCGACCTGGACAGCGCCACCCTCGACACGGCGCTCCGTGCCGCCACCCGCACCACCTTCGACCGGATCGACTCCGACGGCTGCATGTCCACCAACGACACGGTGCTGCTGCTCGCCTCCGGAGCCTCCGGCCGGGTGCCGGCGTACGAGGCCTTCGCGGAGGCCGTGCGGACCGTCTGCGACGACCTCGCCCGCCAGCTGATCGGCGACGCCGAGGGCGCGAGCAAGGACATCCGCATCGAGGTCGTCGGCGCGCTCACCGAGGGCGACGCGGTCGAGGTCGGCCGGTCCATCGCCCGCAACAACCTGCTCAAGTGCGCCATCCACGGCGAGGACCCCAACTGGGGCCGGGTGCTCTCCGCCATCGGCACCACCCGCGCCGCCTTCGACCCGGACCGGCTGAACGTGGCCATCAACGGCGTCTGGGTCTGCAGGAACGGCTCGGTCGGCGAGGACCGCGACCTGGTCTCCATGAAGGACCGCGAGGTCCGCATCACCGCCGACCTGGCCACCGGCTCCGAGTCCGCCGTGATCTGGGCCAACGACCTGACCGCCGAGTACGTCCACGAGAACAGCGCCTACTCCTCATGAGCGACCGGACGAGCAACGAGAAGGCCGGCCAGCCCGGCGCCGGGACCGCGCGCAAGCACACCGCGCTGCCCAAGGCACAGATCCTCATCGAGGCCCTGCCCTGGCTCACCCGCCACAACGGCAAGGTCGTCGTGATCAAGTTCGGCGGCAACGCCATGATCGACGAGGACCTCAAGGCCGCCTTCGCCCAGGACGTGGTCTTCCTGCGCCAGGCCGGCCTCAAGCCGGTCGTGGTGCACGGCGGCGGCCCCCAGATCAACGCCCAGCTCGACAAGCAGGGCCTGGTCAGCGAGTTCAAGGCGGGCCTGCGCGTCACCACACCGGAGGCCATGGACGTCGTACGGATGGTCCTGGCGGGGCAGGTCCAGCGCGAGCTGGTCGGGCTGCTCAACCAGCACGGTCCGCTCGCCGTCGGCATGACCGGCGAGGACGCCCACACCATCACCGCGACCCGGCACACCCCGGAGATCGACGGCGAGCTCGTCGACATCGGCCGGGTCGGCGAGATCACCGGCATCGACACGGGCGCGATCGAGGCACTGCTCGCCGACGGCCGGATCCCGGTCATCTCCTCCATCGCGCGCAGCGCCGACGACCACCACGTGTACAACGTGAACGCCGACACGGCGGCCGCGGCGCTCGCCGCCGCGCTGGGCGCCGAGACACTGATGGTGCTCACCGACGTCGAGGGCCTCTACGCGGACTGGCCCAACAGCGACGAGGTCATCAGCCGCCTCACGGTCAGCGAGCTGGAGAAGCTGCTGCCCGAACTGTCCAGCGGCATGGTGCCCAAGATGGAGGGCTGCCTGCACGCCGTCCGCGGGGGCGTGAGCACGGCCCGCGTGATCGACGGCCGGGTCCCGCACTCGATCCTGCTGGAGATCTTCACCGACGAGGGAATCGGCACGATGGTCGTGCCCGACGGACAGGGAGGGGAATCCGCATGACCGGCAACCAGGAGACCGGCAACCAGCGGTACGGCGCCCGCTGGCAGGGCACGCTGACCAACAACTACGGCACCCCCGCGCTGGCCCTCGCACGCGGCGAAGGCGCCCAGGTCTGGGACGCGGACGGCAAGCAGTACACCGATTTCGTCGGCGGAATCGCGGTCAACGCCCTCGGCCACGCCCACCCGGCGATCGTCGAGGCCGTGACCGGGCAGATCTCCACCCTCGGCCACGTCTCCAACCTCTACGCCTCCGAGCCGGTCCTCGCGCTGGGCGAGCGGCTGCTCCAGCTCTTCGGCCGCCCCGGCCGGATTTTCTTCTGCAACTCCGGAGCCGAGGCCGTCGAGGCCGCCTTCAAGATCGGCCGGCTGACCGGACGGACCCACATGGTCGCCACCGACGGCGGCTTCCACGGCAGGACCATGGGCGCCCTCGCGCTCACCGGGCAGCCGAAGAAGCAGGGCCCGTTCCTGCCGCTGCCCGGCGATGTCACCCACGTCCCGTACGGCGACGTCGAGGCCCTGCGGGCCGCCGTCACCGAGGAGACCGCGCTCCTCGTCATCGAGCCGATCCAGGGCGAGAACGGCGTCGTCGTGCCCCCGGCCGGATACCTGACGGCCGCCCGGGAGATCACCCGGGCCACCGGCACCCTGCTCGTCCTCGACGAGGTGCAGACCGGCGTCGGGCGGTGCGGCCACTGGTTCGAGCACCAGGCCCACGAGGGAGTCGAGCCCGATCTCGTCACGCTCGCGAAGGGCCTCGGCGGCGGTCTGCCGATCGGCGCCGTGGCCGCCTTCGGGCCGGCCGCGGACCTGCTCCAGCCCGGCCAGCACGGCACCACCTTCGGCGGGAACCCCGTCGCGTGCGCCGCCGGCCTCGCCGTCATCGACACCATCGCCGCCGAGGGCCTGCTCGACCAGGTCAAGGCGCGGGGGGAGCGGCTGCGCTCCGGAATCGAGGCTGCCGGGCACCCGCTCGTCTCCCATGTCCGTGGTGAGGGCCTTCTCCTGGGTATCGTGCTGACCGGACCGCTCGCACCGCAGGTGCAGCAGGCGGCCCAAGATGCCGGCTTCCTGGTCAACGCGCCCGCCCCCGACGTCGTACGGCTCATGCCGCCGTACGTACTCTCCGAGGCCGAGGCGGACGCATTCGTCCAGGCCCTGCCCGGCATCCTCGACGCAGCCAACGGGGACGGACACACCGGGGAATGAGACGACGATGAGCCAGGCGCAGGAACACGAGCAGACCGGGCCCTCCGTTCCGCAGACCCGCACCGCCCGCCACCGCCGGATCGTGGACATCCTCAACCGGCAGCCGGTCCGCTCCCAGAGCCAACTGGCCAAGCTGCTCGCCGACGACGGGCTGAGCGTCACTCAGGCGACGCTCTCCCGCGACCTCGACGAGCTGGGCGCGGTCAAGATCCGCAACACCGGCGGCGAGCTGATCTACGCGGTGCCCAGCGAGGGCGGTTTCCGCACCCCGCAGGCCCCGCTCGGCGAGTCGGCGAAGGAAGAGCGCATGCGGCGCCTCTCCGGTGAGCTGCTGATCTCGGCGGAGGCCTCCGCGAACCTCGTCGTCCTGCGCACCCCGCCGGGGGCGGCCCAGTTCCTCGCCTCCGCGATCGACCAGGCCGAACTCCGCGAGATCCTCGGCACGATCGCCGGCGACGACACGCTGATGCTGATCAGCCGCGACCCGTCCGGCGGGCAGGCCCTCGCCGACCACCTGCTGCGCCTGGCGCAGAAGGAGGGCTGAACCGGGCGCTGCCGCCCGGGGCAGGCCGCCGCCGCCCGGCCGACGGGGCGTCCGCGCGGAGTTCCGGACGGCCCGGCCGCTCCTCCTGAAGGCGCTGGAGGCCGGCTTCCCCGCCACCGCCGGGCTGTACCTGGTCTGCGCCGAGATGCTCCTCCTCGTCACGGGCGTGATGTCGCTGCGCCCCGACGGCGCCGCCGAGTGGGCCGCCGCCTGGGTCTCGTGGGCCGCGCTGATCGCCCAGGTGGTCTGGTTCCGCGTCTGCGACCGTGCCCGCGGGGCCGGCTGGAGGGCCGACGCCGCCCTCGCCGAGGACGCCCGGTACGGGACCCACCCCGCGCTCGCCGTCCTGGACGACCGCGACCCGGAGGCCGTCCGGCGGCTGCTCGTCAGCCGCCTGCGCACCCGCCGGGGCCGCAACCGGGGCCGGCCGCGCCGCCCCCGGGACCGCGCGACGGGCGAGGCGGGTGCCGTTACGGGGGCTCAGTAGCGGGTGACGGCGAGCGGCCCCTCCTGCGTGCCGATCGCGATGTGCGGCCGGCGGCGCGGCTCGGCCCAGCGCAGGATCGCCCGCATCGCCCTCTCCGGCACGGACACGCAACCGGCCGTCGCGCCCTTGCCGTTGACGTGCAGGAAGATGCCCGCGCCCCGGCCGTGCACCGGCCGGTCGTAGTTGAAGCCGATGACCAGCGCGTGCGCGTACTGCTTGTCGTACGCGACCAGGTGCTCCGCCTCGCCCGGCGCACAGTCCGCGGGCAGCGGCTCCACCCAGCGGTTGTAGCTGCCCGAGGCGTTGTCCTGGCACCACCAGGAGCGGTCCGTCACCTTCCGGTACCGGAACGCCGTTCCGGCGGGCGCGCGGCGGATCCCGAACGCGTACGGGAGGTCGTACAGGCCCGTCGGCGTCGTGTTCGTGCCCTGGGTCCGGGTCGCGCCCTCGGTCAGGCCGTTGGCGCCGAAGCGCGCGTCGGCGCTGCCGGCCTCGAACCAGCGCCCCGCCCACCGGTCCCACCAGGTCACCCGCCCGATGGTGGATCCGGGCGCGGGCGCGACGGCGGTGATCAGCTGGCTGCCGCCGCCCGTGTCGGCGAGGCGGGCCGGCAGCGGCGCGGACCCGTACGGGCCCTGCGGGAGCAGGCTGGTGACGATCAGTGAGCCGGTGACGAGAGCGGTACGCAGCACATGTCAGACGGTACGGGGCGGAAGGGGCAGTGGCAGCGCAGGCAGGCCGTCGAGGCTCGCCCCGATGAAGTCCTTCTTCTCGCAGTACTCCGCGAACTCCTCGTCCGTCTTGCGGCCGAAGTACTCCGCGTGGAGGGTGCGCTCGCCCTGGTACTCCATGAAGGGGACGGCGTACCCGCACACGTCGGCGATCCGGCGGGCGTGGACGAGGATGACCGCCCGCGCGGAAGGCCCGTCGGCCGACCCGAACAGGGCGATCAGCTCACCCCAGCGGGGGTCGTCGCGGAAGACCGCCTCGCCCTCGCCGTGGATGCGCACGATGTTCGGCGGGCCGCTGAACGCGCACCACATCAGGGTGATCCGGCCGTTCTCGCGGACGTGGGCGATGGTCTCGGCGCCGCTGCCGCCGAAGTCGAGGTAGGCGAGGGTCTGCTCGTCGATGACGACGAGGGTCCCCGCGCGGCCCTTGGGGGACAGGTTGACGTGGCCGTCACCGGCGAGCGGGGCGGTCGCGGTGAAGAAGACCGGCTGCTCCTCGATGAACTTGCGCAGTCGGCCGTCGATACGTTCGTAGAGCTTTCCCATGATCCGATTATCGGCCAGAACAGCCGGTTCGGGCCGGGGAATTTCAGTCCCACAGATCCCGGCGGGAGCGCCACCGCCTGCGGTCGTCGTGCGCCGACCGGGTGAGCCGCGCGTCCAACTCCGGGCACTCGTGCTCCTTCAGGTCCAGGCGGTGGCGCCACCACCGCAGGGCGTGGGTGCCCAGCGGGGGCGCCGACCTCGCCAGCAGCGCGCCGAGTTCCGTACGCTCCGCCTGTCCCTCCTGAAGGGTGCCGAGCCAGTTCCAGGTGCACACCGTGCTCCTCGCGAGCCGGTGCAGGCCCGGGTCGGGGTCCGACGACAGGGCGACGGAGGCCCGCAGCGCAGCGATTCCGCCCTGGGCGCGCAGCAGGTGGAACGCGGCGCGCCGGGTGTGCACGGCCCGTTCCGGGGCGGTACGGGAGGCCAGCGCGTCGGAGTCCAGCCGCCGGGCCACGGGACGCAGGCAGCGCGCGGCCTCGCGGGCCACCGACGCCGACGGGTCGTCCAGCATCGGGAGCAGGGCCGCGTCGTCGAGGGTGACGTCCAGCCGGCGCAGCCCGGCCAAGGCGGCGGCCCGTACCGCGCCGACGGGGTGGTCCAGCAGGGCGCGCAGCAGCGGGGCGCCGGCGTGCCCGACGCACTCGCAGAAGCCGGTCACCGCGTACCGGCTCACACGCTCCGGGGCCGCGAGGATCTCCCGGTAGCGCGACTCCGGGTCGCCGCCGTCCTGGCGCACGAGCCAGCGGGCGCAGGCCCGGACCGTGCCGGACCGGTCGGTGAGGTGGGCCGTGGCCTCCGCCGCCCGTCCGGCCCGGCGCAGGGCGGTGACCCCGGCGGCGCGGACCGACGGGAGGCGTCCGCCGAGCAGGATGTCGATCGCCTCGTCGTCCGGCCCGTCGGCGGCCATCGCGGCCAAGGCGGCGTCGGTCCACATCCGGTTCGCCACCGGATCGAGTTCCGCGGCAGCCTGCCGGGCGAGGTCCCGTACGCCGAGTCGCCCGGTGTCGAGGGTGAGGCGGGCGGCGAACCGCCGGGTCGGCAGGTCGCCGCTCCCGCGCAGCCGGTCCAGGAGGCCGGCGCGCTGCTCGCCGGTCAGCGAGTTCCAGCTCCACGTCGTCGAGGGCCGGCCGGGGCGCCACCACGCGGCGAGGAGGGAGTACCGGCCGCTCAGGGCGGCCTCCAGCTGCTCCGCCGCCCAGGCGCCGTGCTCGCGCCGGCCCAGCCTCAGCGCGAGCGGGGTGAGTGCGACGAGCGCGGGTTCGGGGTGCTGGGCCACGATCCTGGCGAGCACCCGTCGGGCGCGGTTGCGTACCTCCGGGGCCCGGTCGGCGCAGCGGATCACGACGAGCTGGACCGGCGGGAACTGCCACACGGGGGGCGTGGACGCGCCGAGCATCCGTCGGAGGCGGCTCCGTACCACCGGAACCTGGTCGGCGTAGTGGATCAGGACGAGCCGGAGCGGTGGCAACGGCCACGCAGTGAGGGCCGACGCGCGGATCCGCCCGTCGGGATGGCACAGCCGGGCTTCGATCCTGTCGCTGCGGAGCGGCTCGTGCGAGCGGGGGTACAGGCGCCGCGTCTCCTCGTCGAATGCGATCCAGGCCTCCGGCCCGTTCGGGAGGAGGCTGCCGACGACGTCGAGGAGGGCGTCGGCGCCCTTCCCGGCCAGCCGCGCCGCCGCGGCACGCCCCTTCTGTCTGTCCCGCCGTGCGCCCCGCATGTGCCCTCCCCGGATGACCTTGCCTCCTGATCGTAGGCGGCCGTCCGCGGGCCGCGCCCCCCGATATTCGGGCTGGTCAGCGGTGCGACGGCGGCCTAGATTGACGAAACATACGGAGTACTGCATAGTTATGCCTGTCGTTGGATGTGCCGACGCACCGGTGCACCGTGTAAGGAGAAACCCGTGACCGAGCGCGTCGTCCTCGCCCCCTCAGCGGGCCCTGGACGGCTTCGTCGACGAGGCCGATCAGCACGTCACCGGTGACATCCGGATGACCCTGCACGGCGGCCGCGCCGTCGTCACCGGCCGCACGTCGGACGAGTCGCTGTACGACTTCGACCTCGCGACCTACGACTCGGGCGACACCTTCGACCAGTCCAAGGCGCAGGGCTTCATCGAGATCTTCGGCCCCTCGTCGAAGATCGCGGCGCGGCGCGACCTCGCCTGACCGACCAGCGGTACCCGGCCGCCTCCCCGTTTCCTCCGCGGCGGGGAGGCGGTTTCACATCCGAAGCCATGCAGATGCAGTCTTGAGGAGCAGTAGCTGTGAGCAGCAACAACGGTGGTGACGTCCGGCTCTGGGGCGGCCGGTTCGCCGACGGCCCGGCCGAGGCCCTCGCCAAGCTGTCCGCGTCGGTCCACTTCGACTGGCGCCTCGCGCCGTACGACATCGCCGGATCCCGCGCCCACGCCCGGGTGCTCGCCAAGGCGGGCCTGCTGACGGCGGACGAGCTCGAGCGCATGATCACGGGCCTGGACCGGCTCGAAGCCGATGTCGCCGACGGCTCCTTCACCGGCACCGTCGCAGACGAGGACGTGCACACCGCCCTGGAGCGGGGCCTGCTGGAGCGGCTCGGCGCCGACCTCGGCGGCAAGCTGCGCGCCGGCCGGTCCCGCAACGACCAGGTGGCCACCCTCTTCCGGATGTACCTGCGCGACCACGCCCGGATCGTCGGCGGCCTGATCGCGGACCTCCAGGACGCGCTGGTCGGCCTCGCCGAGACCCACCACGACGTGGCCATGCCCGGCCGGACCCACCTCCAGCACGCGCAGCCGGTGCTCTTCGCGCACCACGTACTGGCCCACGTGCAGTCGCTGACCCGGGACGCGGAGCGGCTGCGGCAGTGGGACACCCGGACCGCGGTCTCCCCGTACGGCTCGGGCGCGCTGGCCGGCTCCTCGCTGGGGCTGGACCCGGAGGCGGTCGCCGCCGACCTGGGCTTCGAGCGCGGCTCGGTCGGCAACTCGATCGACGGCACGGCCTCCCGCGACTTCGTCGCCGAGTTCGCCTTCATCACCGCGATGATCGGGATCAACCTGTCCCGCATCGCGGAGGAGATCATCATCTGGAACACGAAGGAGTTCTCCTTCGTGACCCTGCACGACGCCTTCTCGACCGGGTCCTCGATCATGCCGCAGAAGAAGAACCCGGACATCGCGGAGCTGGCGCGCGGCAAGTCGGGCCGGCTCATCGGCAACCTGACGGGCCTCCTCGCCACCCTCAAGGCCCTCCCGCTCGCGTACAACCGCGACCTCCAGGAGGACAAGGAGCCGGTCTTCGACTCCTGCGACACGCTCGAGGTCCTGCTCCCGGCCTTCACCGGGATGATGGCCACCCTCACGGTCAACCGGGAGCGGATGGAGGAGCTCGCTCCGGCCGGGTTCTCGCTCGCCACGGACATCGCGGAGTGGCTGGTCAAGCAGGGCGTGCCGTTCCGGGTGGCGCACGAGGTGGCCGGCGAGTGCGTCAAGGAGTGCGAGGGGCTCGGGATCGAGCTGGACGAACTCACGGACGAGCAGTTCGCGAAGATCTCGGAGCACCTCACGCCGCAGGTGCGGACCGTGCTCAACGTGCCGGGCGCCCTCGCCTCGCGCAACGGCCGCGGCGGCACCGCCCCCTCGGCGGTCGCGAAGCAGCTCGCCGAGCTGAAGGCCGACCTGGTCATCCAGCACGCCTGGGCCTCGCACAAGCAGTAGCCGCACGCGCTGCCCCCGTACCTCCGCGGCCATGCGGCCCGCACGCCCACAGGCCCTCCGGGGCCCGGGGCCTGTACGTCCGCACGCCGCGGGATGCCCGGAGGGGCGGCCGGAGCCCATGCTCCGGCCGCCCCTCCGTCGTGTCCGTGCCCGCGTGTTCAGCGCACCGGGTGCTCCGGCTCGTAGTTGGTCAGGACGCAGCCCTCGACCTGGGCCTTCTCCAGCCGGTACCCGGACGGGGCGGAGAAGCCGGGCACGCAGTTCAGGTAGAGGAACTGGAGCTGGTACAGGACGAACCGGGCTGCCGGCTTGTTGGTCTCCACGGCGACGTTCTCGCCGACGAGAAGCATGCTGGCGGTCGCCCTCAGCGTGCCGTCGTCCTTCAGGTCGGCCTGCTGGGCGGCCTTCGCCTTCGTCTGGAGCTTCTTCATGTCGCCGACGGTGTCGAGCCAGCTGAGGTCGTGGGCGCGCCGCTCCCCGGCCGGCTGGCCGCACAGGGCGCGGCCGCTCACGCCCCAGTCCGTCGCGTTGCCCTTGACCACCGGCTGGTAGTCGATGGACTCGATCTCCACCGCCTCCGGATCGGTGGAGAAGTGGTCCTTGCAGGCCAGGGGACTGTTGTTCACGAGATTGCGGAGCTCGGGGATGCTGCCCGCCCGCGCGAGCCCGAGGCTGCCGCTCTTCGGCTGGCCGAGCTTCTCGCCCCCGCCGTCGGACGGGTTCTGCGGGGTCTCGAAGTTCGGGCTGCCCGAGCCGTCCTCGGCGGCGACGAAATCGCTGAGGCCGCAATCCTCGACCAGCGCCTTCTCCCGCTTGTAGCCCTTGGGAACGGGGGCGGTCGGGTTGCAGGTCAGGACGCGCATCTCGGAGCGGACCAGGGCCATGGAGGTTTTCGGCAGGGTGGGGAAGGCCACGAAGTCCTTGCCGATCAGGACGTTGCTGACGAGCCCGTACGCCCCGTCGCCGCCGGAGATCTTGTCCAGGACGTGCTTCTTGTAGCCTGCCTGGAACTCCTTCATGTCCTTGGGTACGGCGATGACGATGTCGCTCTTCTCGGCCGTGGTGCTGCAGACGCCGATCTCCGTCACCGACCACTTCCCGGTCTTGGGGAAGTCGCCGTCCGGCATCCTCGGGTCGTCGGCCTTCGCGCTCAGGTCCTCGCAGCCGGCCCACTGGCGCATGTACTGCTGCGCCCGGACGAGCGGGCCCTCGGCGGCTGCGCCCCCGGCCGCACCGGCGGAGGCGGAGCCGGAGGGCGCGGGTGCGCCCGGTGGGGCCGCCTGGCCCTCCCCCTTGCACGCGGGAAGCGCGGCGAGGCAGGTGAGGGCGGCGGTCGTGGCGAGGATCCGCTGGATGCGCATGGGTCGCTTTCGTCGGACGGCGGCGGCAGGGGTGGCATGGGCATGCTAGGGAGGTGGGCGACCATGATCAAAACCGTCTCGTCGTCCGGGCCCGCCGTCATGCCGCCCAGTCGGCGAGCCTGTCGAAGTCCGGCCGGGTCAGGCCGATCCGCTCGTCGATGTGCATCAGCAGCGCCCGTGCCGGGTGGAGTTGGTCCACGTACTCCCGGTCCATCGCGGTGATGTCGTCGTCGATCCAAGCGAACTCCCGTTCGCCTGCGTACTCCAGGATGTACTGCGTCTTCCAGAAGGTGCCGCGCGGCGCCCGGCCGTGCATCTGCGGCCAGTCGATGTACGGGAGCCGCGGCAGGCCCAGGTGCGGGCCTATCCAGTCGTTCGCCTCGTCCTTCCAGGTGGTCGCCCAGACCAGCTCGTACGAGCGCGCCAGTGCGAGCAGCTCCGCGCCGTGGGCGTGATTCAGCCAGACCCGCAGCGGCCGCCGGTTCTCCGCCCCGGTCCAGCCGGTCGGCCGCATCCGGTGGGTCGAGTACCCCTGCGGACGGCGCTCGGCCTGGGCCGCGTAGGGGTTCAGCGGGCCGTCCACGTCGATCAGCAGCAAGGGCTTGGGCGTCATCTCGGAAGCCTTCCGTTCCGGGTGCCCAGGGGCACCTCATTTTTCAGAATGAGACACAGGCGTCTCATTCGGGGTATGCTTGTCTCATGGCCATGGACCGTGACCAGGTGCTCCGCGACGCCGCAGCCCTGCTTTCCCGCAAATCGACCGCCACGATGGACGAGGTCGCCCGCGCCGCAGGCATCGGGCGGGCGACCCTCCACCGGCACTTCGCCGGGCGCGACGCCCTCGTACGGGCCCTCGAGGAGCTCGGCATCCGGGAGTTCGAGGTGGCCTTCGACAACGCCCGCCTCGACGAGGGCACGGCGGTCGACGCGCTGCGCCGGCTGGTCGCCGAGGCAGAGCCCAACGCACAGCTGCTCGCCTTCCTCGTCACCGAGAACCAGCTCTTCGAGGGCGACCAGGTCAACGAGGGATGGGCCCGGCTCGACGCCCGCGTGAGCGCGCTCTTCCGGCGCGGCCAGGAACAGGGCGACATCCGGATCGACCTGAGCCCCGCCTGGCTCACCGAGGCCCTCTACGGCCTCATCGGCACCTGCGCCTGGGCCGTCATGGACGGCCGGGTCGCCGCGAAGGACTTCCAGTACATGATCATCGAGCTGCTGCTCGGTGGCGCCCGACGGAGTGTGGAGAAATGAGCCGCATCGAACAGCTGACCAAGGACGAGGGAGCGGAGGCGAGCAGGGGCAGGGGGAGCAGAGGACGCTGGCTGGCGCTCTCCGTGCTCGTCCTGGCCGTCCTGCTGGTCGCGGTGGACGCCACCGTACTCGGCCTCGCCACGCCCTCCCTCAGCGAGGACCTCGAGCCGTCCGGCACCCAGCTGCTGTGGATCGGCGACATCTACTCGTTCGTCATCGCCGGCCTGCTCGTCTCCATGGGCTCCCTCGGCGACCGCATCGGCCGCAAGAAGCTGCTCCTGGTCGGCGCGACCGCCTTCGGCGCCGTGTCCGTCCTCAACGCCTACGCCACCAGCCCCGAGATGATGATCGTGGCCCGGGCCCTGCTCGGCGTGGCCGGCGCGACGCTGATGCCGTCGACGCTCGCGCTGATCCGGAACATCTTCCACGACCCCAGGGAGCGCAGCCTCGCCATCGGCATCTGGGGCGCCACCGCCTCGGCCGGCGCGGCCATCGGACCCGTCGTCGGCGGAGCCCTGCTCCAGCACTTCTGGTGGGGCTCGGTCTTCCTCATCAACCTGCCCGTGATGATCGCCTTGGTCCTCGTCGGCATCAAGCTGCTGCCCGAGTCGAAGAACCCGGTCTCCGGCCCCTGGGACCTGGTCAGCGTCGCCCTCTCGCTCGTCGGCGTCATCACCGTCGTCTACGCCGTCAAGGAAGTCGCCACCCACGGCGTGACCTGGGGCGTCGGGGCCGCCGCCGGCATCGGCGCGGCGTGCCTGTACGCCTTCGTCCGCCGCCAGTTCGCCCTGCCGTCGCCGCTCCTCGACATGCGGCTCTTCAAGCACCGCGGCTTCTCCGGCGCGGTCCTCGCCGACCTGCTGACCGTCTTCGGCCTCTCCGGCCTCGTCTTCTTCCTCTCCCAGTTCCTCCAGCTCGTCCAGGGCCGCGACCCCCTGGAGGCGGGACTGGCCGAACTGCCCGCCGCCATCGGCGCGGTGATCACCGGCCTGATAGCCGGCCGCTACGCCCGCCGGTACTCGGTACGGTCGATCGTGACCGGCGGCCTCGCGGCCATCGGACTCGGGCTCGGCGCGCTCACCCTGATCCACAAGGAGAGCGGCTACCCGCTGCTCGGGGCGGCCCTGCTGGTCGTCGGCCTCGGCGCCGGCTTCTCCTTCACCGTCACCGCCGACGTGATCCTCTCCAGCGTCCCCAAGGAGCAGGCGGGTTCGGCCTCGGCCGTCTCCGAGACCGCGTACGAACTCGGCGCGGCCCTCGGCATCGCCCTGCTCGGCTCCGTCGTCACGGGCGTCTACCAGGGCTTCACCGCCCCGGCCTCGGTCCCCGGACCGGTCGCCGACGCCGCGCACGAATCGCTGGGCGGCGCCGTCGAGGCCGCCAAGGCGGTGGACCCCGCGACCGCGCAGACCATGGTCGGCGCCGCCCAGGAGGCCTTCGTGGACGGCCTGCGACTCGCCTCCGGCGTGGGCGCGGCCGTCCTGCTGGCCACCGCGGTGGCGGCCTGGTTCCTGCTCAGGGGACAGAAGCTCCAGGACGGCATCGCGCACTGATCACCGCAAGGGGTGGTGTCATGAACAGAGTTGACAGCCCGTTGACGCGCAGGACACCATCCCGGCGATGGAGATCACCGATCTGACCCCGGCCGAACGCCGCGTATGGGACGCCTTCCCGCGCGGCGGGGGCGTCGACTTCCGGACGGACCCCGACGAGGACGTCTCCGAGGGGCACGCCTGGGGGCCGGAGCGGACCGTACGCGCCGAGGTGCTCGCCGCTCTGCTGCTCAGCAACCCGATCTCGGTGGGGCAGGTCGCCGAGCTCAACGTCAAGGGCGCCCGGATCACCGGCAAGCTGAACCTCAAGTACGCCGTCGTCGAGCACGCGATCCGGCTGCGCGGCTGCTGGTTCGAGCGCAAACCCCAGCTGTACGGGGCCCGGCTGCGGGCCCTGGTCCTGTCCGACTCGGCGCTGCCCGGACTCACGGCCTCCACCGTCAGCGTCGACATCACCCTGCGGCTGAACTGCTGCCGCGTCACCGGGCCGGTCCGGCTCACCGGGGCCCGGATAGCCGGCGGTCTCTTCCTCCAGGGGGCGGTGATCGGGCCCGGCAGCCTCCCCGACGAGGAGGACGAACCCCCGCTCCAGCTCAACCATGCCGAAATAGGCACCGACATCATCGCCGACGAGCTCACCGTCCACGGCCAGCTCCGCATCAACGGTGCCACCATCGCCGGCCTGATCAGCCTGGACCGGGCCAAGCTGATCAGCCCCGGCGGGATCGCCCTGCACGCCGAGACCGTCTCCGTCGGCACCGACCTGCGCGGCCACCGGCTGGAAGCCGAGGGGATGATCAACCTCACCGGCGCCCGGATTCCCGGTCAGCTGATCTTCACCCGCGCGCGGCTGGCCAACCCGGACGGGGTGGCCCTGCGCGCCAGCAGCTGCGCGATCGGCGAGTTCTGGCTCCGCAAGTGCCCGCCCATCGACGGCATCGTCAACCTGCGCCGCAGCCAGCTGGACATGCTCTACGCCGAACCCGGCACTTGGCCGCCCGTGGTCCGCACCGACGGGCTCACCTACCGGGTGCTGCACCCGCACCTGCCCCCGGAGGAACGGCTGCCGCTGCTGGAGCGGGAGGAGTCCGGCTACCTCCCGTACGCCTACGAGCAGCTCGCCGCGGCCTACCGCACGGTCGGCGACGAGGCGGGAGCCCGGACCGTGCAGCTCGCCAAACTGCGGCAGCACCGGCGCACCCTGCCCCGGCACGCAAGGCTCTGGGGGGTGCTGCAGGACGCCACCGTCGGCTACGGCTTCCGGCCACTGCGCGCCGCGGGCTGGCTGCTGGCGCTGCTGCTGACGGGGACGATCGCATACGGTCTGCACCCGCCGAGGGAGCTCAAGGCGGGGGAGGCGCCGGAATTCAACCCGGTGTTCTACACGATCGACCTGATGCTGCCGATCATCGGCTTCGGCCAGGAGGGGGCCTTCGCGCCGAGCGGCTGGTACCAGTGGCTGTCGTACGTGCTGATCGTGACCGGCTGGGTCCTCGCCACGACGACCGCGGCGGGCGTCAGCCGGTCACTCCAGCGGCAGTAGCCGGCGCGGTCAGGCAGCCTTGGCCTTGGTGGCGTACATGTCCACGTACTCCTGGCCCGAGAGCCGCATGACCTCCGCCATCACGGAGTCGGTGACCGCGCGCAGCACGTAGCGGTCGCGGTCCATCCCCTCGTAGCGGGAGAACTCCATCGGCTCGCCGAAGCGGACGGTGACCCGGCCCGGGCGCGGCATGCCCGCGCCGCCCGGCTGGAGCTTGTCGGTGCCGATCATCGCGAAGGGGACCACGGGGGCGCCGGTCATCAGCGTCAGGCGGGCGATACCGGTGCGGCCGCGGTAGAGGCGGCCGTCGGGGGAGCGGGTGCCCTCGGGGTAGATCCCGAAGATCTTGCCCTCTTCGAGGATCCGGCGGCCGGTCATCAGGGCGGCGACGCCGCCGTTGGCGCCGTCACGGTCGACCGGGATCATGCCGGCCCCGGTGAAGAACCAGGCCATGGCGCGGCCCTTGATGCCCTTGCCCGTCACGTACTCGTCCTTGCCGATGAAGTGGACCGTGCGGTCGCACACCAGCGGAAGGATCATGGAGTCGATGAAGGTGAGGTGGTTGCCCGCCAGGATCACCGGCCCGGACCCCGGGATGTTCTCGATGCCCTCCACCCGGGTGCGGAACATCATGCGCATGACCGGGCCGACAGTGGCCTTGATGAGCGATGTACGGAACAACGTGAGCCCTCCGGCATCGAAACTCGGTTTCGCACCACACGGCGGTGGTGCAGGTGAGGACGATACTCGCGGGTCAGCTCCGAGTGCACATCGGGTTCACGAGGTGGATACGCAGTGTTGACGCACGTTTCCGCCATGTTCCCCACGGGCCCACCCCTGCGCCACCGGCTGCTGCCTACGATCGCCACGCCGAATCGGGCCGCAGGACCCCGGAGATCCCGGGGGCCGCCGGCCCTTTCAGACGACAGGAGTGGCACTCATGACACAGGGTGGGGCAGCACGGCGCACGGTCCTGGGGGCGGCCGTCCTGGCGGCGGGCGGCGGCATGGCCGGGCTCTCGGCGGGATCCGCCTCGGCGGCACAGACGGCACAGACGGCACAGACGGCGGACACGGCAGAGGCGGCGTACGCGGCCGACGCGCGCCACGGCGGCGACTACCGGGACCTCCCCGTCCCGCTGGTGATCGGCCACCGCGGCGCCTGCGGCTACCGGCCCGAGCACACCCTCGGGTCCTACCGGCTCGCCCTCGACCTGGGCGCGGACGTCGTCGAGCAGGACCTGGTGCCGACCAAGGACGGCCACCTGGTGTGCCGCCACGAGAACGAGATCGGCGGCACCACCGATGTCGCCGACCACCCCGAGTTCGCGTCCCGCCGTACGGCCAAGTCGATCGACGGGGTCTCGGTCACCGGCTGGTTCACCGAGGACTTCACCCTCGCCGAGCTGAAGACCCTGCGTGCGAAGGAACGTATCCCCGCCGTCCGCCAGCGCAACACGCTCTACGACGGCCGGTGGGACGTGCCCACGTTCGAAGAGGTGCTGCGCTGGGCCGACCAGGAGGGCAAGCGGCGCGGCAAGCGCGTCTGGCTGCACGTCGAGACCAAGCACCCGACGTACTTCCGGTCCCTGGGCCTGGGTCTCGAGGAGCCCCTCGCGAAGCTGCTGCGCCGCTACGGCCGTGACGGGCGCAGCGCTCCGCTCTTCCTCCAGTCCTTCGAGCCCTCCAGCATCCAGCGGCTCTCCCGGCTGGTTTCCGCGCCGCGCGTGGTCCTGCTGTCCGGCGCGGGCACCCGGCCCTGGGACTTCGAACAGGCCAAGGACCCGCGGACGGTGGCGGACCTGGTCACGCCCGAGGGCCTGAAGTGGATCGCCGGATTCGCCCAGGGCATCGGCCCCACCATGGACCTGATCCTCCCGCGCGATGCGGCCGGGAAGCTCGGCACCCCGACCACCCTGGTCAAGGACGCCCACGCCCGCGGGCTGGTGCTGCACCCCTACACCGCGCGCAACGAGAACACCTTCCTGCCGGCCGAGTACCGCAAGGGCACCGACCCGGCGGCGTACGGGGACGCCTTCGGCGCTTTCAAGGCGTACTTCGAACAGGGCATCGACGGGATCTTCACGGACAACGCCGACACCGGACTGCTCGCGGCCGAGGCCTTCCGCCCGGGCCGCGGCCGGTAGGGGCGTCTTTCGGACGCGGCCCGCACGCAACGCGTCAACAGATAAGCGGAGTATCACGTACGGGTGGGCTGAGCCGGGCGGGGAAACCGCCGGGCACAGCCCGCGCGTCCCGCCCGGCATGGACCTGCTGAAGGACTCCGACCTCCTGAAGGAACTGGCCCCGCTGCTCTCCGCCGAGGCGGCCGCGGAGGCCCCGGGCGCCGGCGTGGAGGCGGCCGACCTGGAACAAGCCGTCTGGGTCAGGCTGCTGGAACACGAACCCGCCCCGGCCGAGCCGGCGCGCTGGCTGCGCCGCGCGGTGCGCGCCGAAGCCCGCCTCGCCCGGCGCCGGGCCCGCCGCGAGGTCCCCTACGGCTGCCGGCCCGGAAGCGCGGGCGCCGAACCCGAAGACGCCCTGCTGCACGGGGAGGAGAACCGGGCCCTGCGGTCGGCGGTCGCCCGACTGCCCGGACGGTGTCCGGAGCTCATGAGGGCACTTCTTTCGCCCAGAGACCTCACCTACCGTGAAATCGCAGGAGAGTTGGGTATCTCACAAGGAAGTTTGGGACCCGTCCGTTCCCGTTGCCTGGGATGTCTGCGCAGAATGCTGGCGTCAGAGGTTGCGGCTCCTCGCCTTCGGGGAAGGGAGCGGTAGACCAATGGGCTACCAGGTGAGCGGGAGGCATGCGCACATGGGCATGAGCGTGACCATTTCGGCGGCAGTTGCCGAGGACACCGAGCAGATCCTCAAACTGCAGTACCTGGCGTTCCAGCGCGAGGCCGAGCTGTACGGCAATTACCGCATCCAGCCGCTCACCCAGACCCTGGACTCCCTCAAGGCGGAGCTGGAGTCGGACACGGTACTGGTGGCCCGGCTCGGCGACGAAGTGGTCGGCACCGTGCGCGGCAGCGTCGACGGGGACGGCACCGGCAGGATCGCCAAGCTCTGCGTCCACCCGCGCCTTCAGGGCCACGGGCTCGGCGCCCGGCTGCTGCGCGCCGTCGAGGAGGCCCTCGCGGGGCACGGCGAGACCGCCCGCTTCCGCCTGCACACCGGCCACAAGAGCGAGTCCAACCTGCGCCTCTACCGCAAGGCCGGGTACGTACAGGTCGGCGGCCGCACGGCGTCCGACGGCGTCCGTCTGCTGATCCTGGAGAAGGAGGCCACCGACGCGGCCGACTTCGCGGTCAGCGCCTGACGCGCAGCCAGAGCATCCCGGTGATCGGCAGGATCACCGGGATGAACAGGTAGCCCATCCCGAAGTCCGACCACACGGTCGCGTCCGGGAAGGCCTCGGGGCGCACCAGCGTCCAGGTGCCCACGGCCAGTACGCCGGTCAGCTCGGCGGCGCAGCAGATCCGCGCCGCCTTGCGGGCCGTCTCCCCGCCGCGCACCAGCGAGTACGTGATGAAGGCGTACACGAGGGCGGCCACGGCGGACAGCGAGTAGGCGAGCGGCGCCCGGTCGAACTCGGTGGAGATCTGGTAGAGCGAGCGCGAGACCGCGCCGACCGTGATCACCCCGTACAGCCAGACCAGCAGCAGCCCGGGTCCGGAGACCAGCCGCTTGCGCTCGGCGGGGGCGGCAGGGACAGGGGAGGCGGGAGAGCCGGCGGCGCCGGCCGGGTCCGTGGTCTTGTCGTCCGCGGTCTTGTCGGTGTCAGGCACCGGGGGTCCCCCAGATGTCGTAGAGCCGTACTTCGAGGACGGCGAGGACGACCGCGCCCGCGGCCACCGTCACCGAACCCCACTTGGTCCGCTCGCTCAGCGAGAGCAGTCCGGCGGCCGGGACCGCCGCGAGGGCGCCCACCAGGTAGGCCACGAAGATCACCGTGCCCTCGTCGGGCTTGCCGCCCTGCGCCAGCTTGACCACGCCGACCACCAGCTGGGCCAGGGCCAGCAGGGTCACCACGCCCATGCCGATGAAGTGCCAGTCCTTGGTCGGCTGGTCCCGCAGGGCGGCGAATCCGCACCAGGCGGCGAGGGCGAGTGCGGCGGCGCCGAGGGCGACCGTCAGGGCGTCGAGCATGCAGCGAGGGTATTACGGGCCGAAAGACCCGGTGCGCGCGCCCCTGGGTGCGCCCGCGGCAGGCCCGGCCGGAAGCCGTTCCGGGCCGTGGCCCCGGCCACAGCGCACACCGTCGCCGGGCGCGATGCGGATGCGGTCGTACGGGACCTCCCGGCCGTGTCCGTGCAGGTCGGCGACGGCGGTGCGGCAGTGTCGGCGGACGGCCCGGGCTGACCGATGTTGTCCGGGATGTGGTCGGATTCTGTCCGCTATCCGGACGGCGTTGATCGGTGAAGGGAGAGGTCTGCTTTACTTGGGCCCATGACCACGACGAGCAGCCGCACCCTTGCGACCGAGGCGACGATGACGCCCGGTGCTCGTTGTATGTGTCGAATGTGCGCCTTCTGAGGGCCCCTCTCCTGAGTCCCGCGCCCCGAAGCGAGACCGGCCGAGCCCGTCCGCCCCGCCACTGCACGGCAGTACGGACCGGATTGCTCCTGCCCCCGCGCATGCGTGAAAACCGCCGATAAATCCCGGTTCGACCCGTATCGCGTCCCAGATGTTTGCCCCGTGCCCGGCAGCCCGCTGCGCCGTGCACTCGACAGCGACGGAATTCCTGTGATCACCACATCGGGCCTCACGAAGGTCTACCAGTCCCGTGGCCGCGAGGTCACCGCCCTGGACGGCGTCGATCTGCACGTCCGCGAGGGCGAGGTCTACGGAGTCATCGGCCAGAGCGGCGCCGGCAAGTCCTCCCTGATCCGCTGCGTGAACCTGCTGGAGCGTCCCACCACCGGCACCGTGACCGTCGACGGCGTCGACCTCACGGCCCTGGCCGGCCGCGGCCGGCGCGCCGGCAAGGAGCTCCGCGAGGCCCGCAGCCGTATCGGCATGGTCTTCCAGCACTTCAACCTGCTGTCCTCGCGCACCGTCCAGGGCAACATCGAACTGCCCCTGGAGATCCTCGGCGTCTCCGGCCGCGAGCGCTCCCGCAAGGCCCTCGAACTCCTCGACCTCGTCGGCCTCGCCGACAAGGCCAAGGCCTACCCCGGCCAGCTCTCCGGCGGCCAGAAGCAGCGCGTCGGCATCGCCCGCGCCCTGGCCGGCGACCCCAAGGTGCTGCTCTCCGACGAGGCCACCAGCGCACTGGACCCCGAGACCACCCGCTCGATCCTCCAGCTGCTGCGCGGCCTCAACCAGCAGCTCGGCCTGACCGTCCTGCTCATCACCCACGAGATGGACGTCGTCAAGACCGTCTGCGACTCGGCCGCCCTGATGAAGCAGGGCCGGATCATCGAGTCCGGCACCGTCGCCGAACTGCTCGCCACCCCCGGCTCCGAGCTCGCCGGCGAACTCTTCCCCGTCAGCGGCGCCGCCACCGGCCCCGAACGCACGGTCGTCGACGTCACCTTCCACGGCGACGCCGCCACCCAGCCGGTCATCTCCCAGCTGTCGCGGACGTACAACATCGACATCTCGATCCTCGGCGCCGCGATGGACACCGTCGCCGGCCGCCAGATCGGCCGTATGCGCATCGAGCTTCCCGGCCGCTACGAGGACAACGTCGTCCCGGTGGGCTTCCTGCGCGAGCAGGGCCTCCAGGTCGCCCTCGTCGACGGAGCCGACGACACCGAAAACGCAGAAGACGCCGACGCCGAGCTCGCCCAGCTCGTCAAGGATGGTGCCCAGTGACCTGGTCCGAGATGCAGCCCCTGCTCACCCAGGGCACGTACGACACCCTCTACATGGTGCTGTGGTCCACCCTGGTGACCGTGCTCGGCGGACTGCCGATCGGCATCCTGCTCGTCCTCACGGACAAGGGCGGCCTCCTGCAGAACCGGCCGCTCAACAAGGTCCTCGGCGTGATCGTGAACATAGGCCGCTCGCTGCCGTTCATCATCCTGCTGATCGCCCTGATCCCGGTCACCACCGCCGTCGTCGGCACCTTCATCGGCCCCACCGCCATGATCGTCCCGCTCGCCATCGGCGCCATCCCCTTCTTCGCCCGCCTCGTCGAGACGGCCGTCCGCGAGGTGGACCACGGCCTGATCGAGGCCGTCGAGTCCATGGGCGGCGGCGTCCCCACCCTGGTCGGCAAGGTGTTCCTCCCGCAGGCCCTGCCCTCGCTGGTCGCCGGCGTCACCACCACCCTGATCACCCTGATCGGCTACTCCGCCATGGCCGGCGCGGTCGGCGGCGAAGGCCTCGGCTCCAAGGCCATCACCTACGGCTTCCAGCGCTTCGAGACCGGCTTCATGCTCGCCACCGTCGTGGTCCTGATCGCCATCGTCACGGTGATCCAGCTGATCGGCGACGGCGTGGTCCGCCTCCTCGCCCGACGCGGCCGGACCGCCTGAATCCCGCAGGCCGCACCAGACTTCTCCACCCCAGAAAGCCCGCACTTGTCGTGCTTGGGCCACCACCGCAAGACCGCGCACGACCTGCGCACTTGCACCGCAATGAAAGGCACTCTTCGTGCGTAAGAACATCAAGGTCACCGCTTTCGCCGCCGCCTCCGCCGCGCTCGCCCTCGGCCTCACCGCCTGCGGCAGCTCCTCGGACCCGTCCTCCGCCAAGGCCGACGGCGGCAAGGCCGACGAGAGCAAGCCGCTCGTCATCGCGGCCTCCCCGAGCCCGCACGCCGACATCCTGAACTTCGTCAAGGACAAGCTCGCGGCCAAGGAAGGCCTCAAGCTGGAGGTGAAGGAGTTCACGGACTACGTCCTGCCCAACACCGCCACCGAGCAGGGCCAGGTCGACGGCAACTACTTCCAGCACAAGCCGTACCTCGACGACTTCAACAAGAAGAACGGCACCCACATCGTGCCCGTCGTGAACGTGCACCTGGAGCCCCTCGGCCTCTACTCCAAGAAGGTCAAGGCCCTCGCCGACATCAAGCCCGGCCAGACCGTCGCCGTCCCCAACGACACCACCAACGAGGGCCGCGCGCTCCAGCTGCTCGCCGCGAACAACCTGATCACCCTCAAGGAAGGTGCCGGCACCGGCGCCAAGCTGTCCGACATCACCGACAAGAAGGGCCTGGAGTTCAAGGAGCTGGAGGCCGCCACGGTCCCGCGCGCCCTGAACGACGTGGACGCCGCCGTCATCAACGGCAACTACGCCCTCGAGTCCAAGCTCTCGCCCGCCAAGGACGCGCTGGTCCTGGAGAAGGCCGACGGCAATCCGTACGCCAACTTCCTCGCGGTGAAGGCCGGCAACGAGAAGGACCCGCGGATCGAGAAGCTCGCCAAGCTCCTGAACTCGGACGAGGTCAAGAAGTTCATCGAGGACAAGTACCAGGGCTCGGTCGTCCCGGCCTTCGGCGCCCCGAAGTCCTGACCGCTCCCACCCCGCTCCCGGCCCACCGGCCACGGCTCCACCCGGCGCCACCTGTGCCTACGGCCCCGCACGCCCTCCCGGGCGTGCGGGGCCGCTGCATGCCCGCTCCCGGGCAAGGGGCGGCCATGCACTTCCGCCGGGCGATGCTGCATGCTGTGGCGGGGCGGCCCCGTACCACCACGCCCCGCACACACGGTCCCGCACCACGGTCGCCCCACCTCTCAGGCATGGAGCTGCGCATGACTACCACCTTCCCGGACGTCACCATCAGCACGGACCGGCTGGTGCTGCGCGCCTTCGATGCGGAGGACGTCACCGCGCTCGCCGAGATGATGAACGACGAGCACATCACCGCCTGGACCTCCGTACCGCACCCCTACACCCACGCCGACGCCCACGGCTGGGCCACCCGGCACTCCCACGCGGAGCGCACCGAGGGCAGAGGCATCGTCTTCGCCGTCGCCGAGTTCCTCACCCAGCGCCTCGTCGGCATCGTGCACCTGCAGAACACCAACTGGCGCACCCGCAGCACCGAGGTCGGCTACGTCACCGCCCCCTGGGCCCGCGGCGAGGGCTACGCCAGCGAGTCCGTGCTCGCCGTCGCCCAGTGGCTCTTCCGCGACCAGGGATTCGAACGCCTCGAGCTGCGCACCGCCGCCGACAACACGGCCTCCCAGCAGGTGGCCCAGAAGATCGGCTGCATCAGCGAAGGCGTCCTTCGCAACGCATGGATAGTGCGCACCCAGAACCCCGACGGCTCCTGGACGGACACCCGTACCGACCTCATCGTCTGGAGCCTGGTCCCCGAAGACCTCGAGGACCCGGACGGCTACAACGGCCACGACGGCTACGGATACGGCCTCGGCACACAGGTGGACGCGAGCGGCTACGCCGTCGGCGCCGACTGGAGCTGACCCAGTGACCAGGTAGTCTCACGGTGCCCGCCCCTGCCGGCGAAACCTCGCCCGCCCCACCCCAGGAGACTGACGACGATGGCCGACCGGGTCACGGTGATCGGCTGGGACGGCTCGCCCCTGACCGCGGCCGCCCGGTCCGCGCTCTCCGCCGCCACCCTCGTGGCCGGCGCCGCCCACCACCTCGCACTCCCCGAGGTTCCGCCCACCGCCGAACGCATCCGCCTGGGCAGCCTCGGCCTCGCCGCCCGCCGTATCGCCGGCCACCGCGGCACCGCCGTCGTCTTCGCCGACGGGGACCCCGGCTTCTTCGGAGCCGTACGCACCCTGCGCGCCCCGGAGCACGGCCTCGAGGTCGAGGTCGTCCCCGCAGTGTCCTCCGTCGCCGCAGCCTTCGCCCGCGCCGGCATGCCCTGGGACGACGCCCAGGTCGTCGTCGCCCACCCCCGCACCCTGCGCCGCGCCGTCAACGTCTGCCGCGCCCACGGCAAGGTCGCCGTCCTCACCTCGCCCGGCGCCGGCCCCGCCGAACTCGCCCTGCTGCTCGGCGGGGTCCACCGCACGTTCGTGATCTGCGAGGAGCTCGGCACGGCCAGGGAACAGGTGACCGTCCTGACCTCCGACCGGGCCGCCGACCACAGCTGGCGCGACCCCAACGTCGTCATCGTCATCGGCGGACAGGCCTCCTCCGTTTCCTCTTCCTCCTCCGCCGCCGAACCGGCATGGCTGCTCGGCCAGAGCCCCGCCCAGACCGGCGCACGCGGCTGGGCCCGGCCCCAGGCCGACGCGGGGGAAGGGGAGTCGGCCCAACTGCGCGCCGCCCAGCTCGCCCGCCTCGGCCCGCGCACCGGCGACCTGGTCTGGGACATCGGCACCGGCTCCGGCGCACTCGCCGTGGAGGCCGCCGCGTTCGGCGCCGCCGTCATCGCGGTCGACGCCGACCCGCGCGCCTGTGAACGCGCAACTGCCGCCGCCCGCAAGCGGGGCGTGCAGCTCCAGGTCGTCGCCGGCCGCGCACCGCACGTACTGGAAGACCTCCCCGAACCCGACGTCGTCCGCATCGGCGGCGGGGGAGCCGAGGTCGTCGCGGCCGTCGCCGACCGCCGCCCCGAACGGATCGTCAGCCACGCCTCCACGCGCGACGAGGCGGAGGCGATCGGCCGCGCGCTCACCGAGGGCGGCTACACCGTCGAGTGCGCGCTCCTCCAGTCGGTGGGCCTGGACACCCGTACGTGGGGTGAACAGGACCGTTCCGTTGTCTTCCTCCTGGCAGCCGAACGCCCCGTGGGCCGCTAGGCCGGAGGCCGGGGTAGGCTGGCCGATCGTCGTACTGACCTGGCCGTACTGCCCTGGTTTGGCCAGGGGTGACGGCACCGCAAGATGCGCGACGTGGCGCAGTCCACAGCCGACCATGGCAGTTATGGCCGCCATGGTGGCTAACGGGCGCGACAATGCTTACTGGTTGTCGCGCAGGGTGTGCGAGAGACGAACGCGTCGCACGGCAACCCCGCACGCAAGGCCGCCCGGCGGCCTCGTGGGCGACCGGGCGATCGAAGAGGCACAACCGATGGGCGAGGGGTACGCATGACTGACACCGGCCAGGTACCGGGCGAGGGTCTCCCGGACAACGCGGGCATGGTGGATCAGCAGGGCAATCCCGCTCCGGTCCAGCATCAGGGCCCCGTCCCCGCTCCCGTCCAGGGCGGCTACGCCTTCCAAGACCTCGTGGACAACCCGGCCGAGCCGGAGGACGAGGAACTGCTGCTGATGCCGAGCGGCCAGGGCGCGTGGAGCGACCCGCAGGTCGTCCCGCCCGCGCCGGTCTTCCCCGTCGACACCTCCTACGGCGACGCGCCCTACGCCGAGTACCCCGAGGCGCCGGCCGCCTACGCGGAGCCCGCGTACCCCGGACAGCCCGGGTTCCCCGAGCCCTCCTACGCCGACGCCTCGTACAGCGCGGGCGCGCACGAGGCCGGCGGCCGCGACTCCGGTGCGCTCGACCTCGGCGGCCTCCTCGTCCCGCCGCAGGCGGCCGCCCCGGTGGCCCCGGCCGCGCCCGTCGCCCCGGCCGCGGCCGCCCGTCGGCCGCTGCACATGGGTCCGCCCGTGCCCGAGGCCACCGGCGGAGTCGTACGTTCCCTCGCCGATCGGGGTCCGGCCGCGGCTCCCGTGGCGCCCGTGGTGGCCGCCGCACCCGTGGCCGCACCCGTGCCGGTGCCGGTAGCCGCGGCTGCGGTGAGCGCGCCGGTTGCGCCGGTTCCGGTGCAGGTGGCCGTGCCGCCGACCGCCGGTCCCGAGTACCTTGACGTCCCGCGCCCCGAGGCCGCCGCCGTACCGGCCGCGCCGCAGCCGGGCGAGATCCCGCCGCAGGCCGGTGAGCCGTGGACGGCGGAGCCGGCGTCCGCCGTGGTCCCGGAGCCGGCCGTAGTCCCGGTGGCAGCCGAGGCTCTGGTGGCAGCCGAGGCCCCCGTGGCCGCCGAAGTCCCCGGAGCCCCGGAAGCCCCCCAGCCGGAGCCGGCCGCCGCGGCGGAGCCCGCGCCGGTCGTGGAGGCCGCGCCGGAGCCCGTCGCCGAGGCGACTGCCGCCGCGGAGCCCGTCGAGGCCCCCGTGGCGCCCGCCGTCGCCGTCGAGCCGGAGCCGGAGCCGGTCGTGGCCGAGGCTGCGCCCGTGAGCGTGCCGGTGGTGGAGGTACCCGTGGCGGACGCACCGGTCGTCGCGGAACCCGTGGCCGAGGTACCGGTCGCGGAGGCGCCGGCCGCCGGGCCGCAGCCGGAGACCCTGCCCGCAGAAGCCGTGGTCCAGGCCCCCGAGGCCGTCGAGCCCGTCGCCGCGGAGCCCGTCGCTCCCGAGGCCCCCGTGGCGCTGGAAGCCGTACCGGAGGCTGCTCCGGAGGCCGTGGCGGTGGAGCCCGAGGCCGTCGTGGCCGTGGAGCCCGCAGCCGCCGCCGAGCCCACCCCCGAGCCGGCGGCCGAAGCCGAGGCCGAAGCAGTCGCCGAACCGGTCGCCCCGGCCGCGCCCGAGCCCGTCGTGGAGCCCTCCGCAGGCGAAGCGGCCCCCGCGTACGCCGACGCCGAGCGCGAGGCCGTCCTGCGCGTCATGCGCGAACGCCGCGACATCCGCAACGGCTTCCGCACCGACCCGATCCCGCACGAGGTGCTGCTCCGCGTCCTGGAGGCCGCGCACCACGCGCCCAGCGTGGGCCACTCCCAGCCCTGGGACTTCGTCGTCATCCGCTCGGCCGAGACCCGCCGGACGATGCACGAACTCGCCCAGCGCCAGCGCGAGGCCTACGCGAAGTCGCTGCCCAAGGGCCGGGCGAAGCAGTTCAAGGAACTCAAGATCGAGGCCATCCTCGACACCCCGGTGAACATCGTCGTCACCGCCGACCCCACCCGCGGCGGCCGCCACACCCTCGGCCGGCACACCCAGCCGCAGATGGCCCCGTACTCCTCGGCCCTCGCCGTCGAGAACCTCTGGCTCGCCGCGCGCGCCGAAGGCCTCGGCGTCGGCTGGGTCAGCTTCTTCGACGAGCGGGAGATGGTCCGCGAGCTCGGCCTCCCGGAGCACCTCGAGGTCGTCGCGTACCTGTGCGTCGGCTACGTCGACGAGTTCCCGGAGGAGCCCGAGCTGGCGCAGGCCGGCTGGTCGAAGCGCCGGCCGCTGGCCTGGGTCGTGCACGAGGAGACGTACGGCCGCCGCGCGCTGCCCGGCGAGGAGCCGCACGACCTGCTCTCGGAGACGGTCGCCAGCATCCGCCCGCTCGACGCGAAGGCGCTGGGCGAGGCGTGGGAGCGCCAGAAGCGCATGACCAAGCCCGCCGGGGCCCTGGGCATGCTCGAAATCATCTCCGCCCAGCTCAGCGGCCTCTCCCGGGTCTGCCCGCCGCCGATCCCGGAGCCGGCCGCGGTCGCGATCTTCGCGGGCGACCACGGGGTCCACGCCCAGGGCGTCACCCCGTGGCCCCAGGAGGTCACCACGCAGATGGTCGCCAACTTCCTGGGCGGCGGCGCGGTCTGCAACGCGTTCGCCAACCAGGTGGGCGCCGAGGTCTGTGTCATCGACGTCGGCGTCGCCGGCGACCTCCCGGCCACGCCGGGCCTGCTCCCGCGCAAGGTCCGCCCGGGCACGGCCGACCTCTCGACGGGCCCTGCGATGACCCGCGAGGAGGCCGTCGCGGCCATCGAGGTGGGCATCGAGACCGCCCGCGACCTGGTCGCGGCGGGCAACAAGGCACTGCTCACGGGCGAGATGGGCATCGCGAACACGACGGTGTCGGCGGCGCTGATCTCGGTGTTCACCGGGGTCGACCCGTCGGAGGTCACCGGACGCGGCACGGGCATCAACGACGAGACGCACGCCCGCAAGGTCGAGGTCGTGCGCCGCGCGCTGGAACTCCACCAGCCGGACCCGGCGGACCCGATCGGCGTCCTGGCGGCCATCGGCGGCCTGGAGCACGCGGCCATCGTCGGCCTCCTCCTCGGCGGCGCGTCCCTCCGGACTCCCGTGATCCTGGACGGCGTGAGCGCGGGCGCGGCGGCGCTGGTCGCCCGGGCCATCGCCCCCGAATCCCTCTCGGCGTGCATCGCCGGCCACCGCAGCGCGGAGCCGGGGCACGTGGCGGCCCTGAACAAGCTCGGCCTGCGCCCGCTGGTGGACCTGGACCTCCGCCTGGGCGAGGGCACGGGCGCCCTGCTGGCCCTCCCCCTGGTGCAGAGCGCGGCCCGCGCGATGCACGAGGTCGCCACGTTCGACTCGGCCGGCGTCACGGAGAAGTAACCGGTCCCCGGCCCCCGTCCCACCGCGCCTCAACCGCCGGCGGGGCCGGATGCTGCGGCGTTCGAGGCGCGGGTCCGGGCCGGGCGGGTCCGGCCCCGTCGGGCACGGCCGATGCCGTTGTGGCACGGCCGGGTCCCGGCGGGGGTCCGGGGCCGGCGGTGGGACCCCGGGTCGTATCGTGGACCCGGACACCGAAACCGCACGTCACACCCCGACAAGCCGCTCCAGCGCAGCAGCGGCCCGCAGACACCGCCGCATCAGGAGCCGCAACCGCCATGGCACACCCGGCACACCCCGCGTACCCCGTAGGACTCCGCCTCGCCGGCCGCCGTGTCGTCGTCATCGGCGGCGGTCAGGTCGCCCAGCGTCGGCTGCCCGCGCTCGTCGCGGCCGGTGCCGACGTCCTGCTGATCTCCCCTTCCGCCACGCCCTCCGTGGACGCCATGGCGGAGACCGGCGAGATCCGCTGGGAGCGCCGCCGCTACCAGGACGGCGACCTCGACGGCGCCTGGTACGCCCTGATCGCGACCCGGGACCGGGCGGCCAACGACGCCGCGTCCGCCGAGGCCGAGAGCCGCCGGGTGTGGTGCGTGCGGGCCGACGACGCCGAGGCGGCCACCGCCTGGACCCCGGCCACCGGCCGGGTCGAGGGTGTGACCGTCGCCGTCCTGAGCGGCAACGACCCCCGCCGCTCCGCCGCCGTCCGCGACGCCGTCGTCGAGGGGCTGCGGGACGGCTCCCTCACGGCCGCCCGCCCGCACACCCCCGGCGTCGCCCTCGTCGGCGGCGGCCCCGGCGACCCCGACCTGATCACCGTCCGCGGGCGCCGCCTCCTCGCCGAGGCCGACGTGGTCATCGCCGACCGGCTCGGCCCCCGCGACCTGCTCGACGAACTCCCGCCGCACGTCGAGGTCATCGACGCCGCGAAGATCCCGTACGGCCGCTACATGGCCCAGGAGGCCATCAACAACGCCCTGATCGAGCACGCCAAGGCCGGAAAGGCCGTGGTCCGGCTCAAGGGCGGGGACCCGTACGTCTTCGGCCGCGGCATGGAGGAGCTCCAGGCCCTCGCCGAGGCCGGCATCCCCTGCACCGTCGTCCCCGGCATCTCCAGCTCCATCTCGGTGCCGAGTGCCGTCGGCATCCCGGTCACCCACCGCGGCGTGGCGCACGAGTTCACCGTGGTCAGCGGCCACGTCGGCCCCGACGACCCGCGTTCCCTCGTGGACTGGGCCTCCCTCGCCAAGCTCACCGGCACCCTGGTGATCCTCATGGGCGTCGACAAGATCGGCCTGATCGCCGAGGCCCTGGTCCGGCACGGCCGTTCCGCCGACACCCCGGTCGCGGTCGTCCAGGAGGGCACCACCGCCACCCAGCGCCGCGTGGACGCCACCCTCGCCACCGTCGGCGAGACCGTACGGGCGGAGGGGATCCGTCCGCCCGCGGTCATCGTGATCGGCGAGGTCGTCAACGTCGGTACCCCCACCGCCTGAAGCGCCCGCGCCCGGCAGGGCCGTTGGCACCACACCCCGGACAAGGCAGTATCACCCTGTGGCTGATCTCATCACCGTCGAAGACCCCGACGACCCGCGCCTGCGCGACTACACGGGCCTGACCGACGTCGAACTCCGACGCCGGCGCGAGCCCGAAGAGGGCCTGTTCATCGCCGAGGGCGAGAAGGTCATCAGACGCGCCAAGGACGCCGGGTACGAGATGCGCTCGATGCTGCTCTCCGCGAAGTGGGTCGACGTCATGCGCGACGTCATCGACGAGCTCCCGGCCCCGGTCTACGCCGTCACCCCGGAGCTCGCCGAACGCGTCACCGGCTACCACGTGCACCGCGGCGCCCTCGCCTCGATGCAGCGCAAGCCGCTGCCGACGGCCGACGAACTGCTCGCGGGGGAGGAGGCGGGCCGACGGATCGCCGTCTTCGAGGGCTTCGTCGACCACGCCAACCTGGGCGCCGCGTTCCGCAGCGCAGCCGCCCTCGGCATCAGCGCGATACTGCTCTCCCCGGACTGCGCGGACCCGCTCTACCGGCGCGCCATCAAGGTCTCGATGGGGTCCGTCTTCTCGGTTCCGTACGCACGCCTGGACCAGTGGCCCGCCGACCTCGAGAAGGTCCGCGAGGCGGGCTACCGGATCCTGGCCATGACGCCGAGCCCGAAGGCCACGCCGCTGGACCAGGTCCCGCCGGAGCGCTTCGAGCGTTCCGCGATCATGCTCGGGTCCGAGGGGCACGGCCTGTCCACGTACGCGCTGCGGGCCGCCGACGAGTGGGTCCGGATCCCGATGGCGGAGGGGATCGACTCGCTGAACGTGGCCGCGGCCTCGGCGGTGGCCTTCTACGCGACCCGCCCGCCCCAGGCCCCCACCCCGCCGGAGGTCTAGCTAGGGGGTCCGCACGTCCCGCCCGGCCCGCGACCCCTGGCACCGCGCCTCACCTCGCCGCGTCGTCGGAGCGCGCGAGTACGGCCGAGTACGTCGCCCTAGAACTTCTGGGCGGCGGCGATCCCCAGCGCGACGATCAGCGTCACCACGACGAACACGATCAGCCGCTGCCGCATCAGTTTGGGGTCCGGGCGCGAGGGGCGCCGCCCCGTGCCCGTCGTCCGCGGGGCCGGGCGGCCGCCCGTACGCCCCGCGGTCGGCCGGGAGGACGGGCCGCCCGGGTTCCGCGCGGACGAGGGCCGCGAGGCCGAGGGCCGTGCGGGGGCGGGCCGGGTGTGCGGACCGCTGTCCGGGCCCTGTCCCTGGCTCGGCGGCTGGGGCGCGGGCGTGCCGCCGGTGCGGCGCTCCGTGCGCTGGTCCGTGTACGCATCGGCCCGCTCCGCCAGCCGCCCGGTGGGCCGCTCGGTCCGGGCGCGCTGCGCGGGCGGGCGCCCGTCGGACAGCCCGTGCGCCTCGCGGGCCGCGATCTCCTTCAGCCGCATCGACAGCTGCAGCGTGCTGGGCCGCTCCTCGGGATCCTTGGCCAGGCAGGCCTGTACGAGGGGCGCGAGCGCGTCCGGGACCCCGACCAGATGCGGCTCCTCGTGCACCACGCGGTACAGCATGACCTCGGAACTGCCGTGCCCGAAGGGGGAGTCGGCGGTCGCCGCGTAGGCGAGGGTGGCGCCCAGCGCGAACACGTCGGTGGCCGGGGTGACGGCGGCCCCGCGCACCTGTTCGGGCGCGAGGAAGCCGGGGGAGCCGACGGCCGTGCCCACATGGGTGAGGGTGCTCGCACCGGTGGCCCAGGCGATCCCGAAGTCGATGATCCGGGGGCCCTTGGGAGACAGAAGAATGTTCGAGGGCTTGAGATCGCGGTGGACGACCCCCGCCTCGTGCACGGCGACCAGTCCCTCGGAGAGCGCGGCGCCGATCGCGGCGATCTGCGCAGCCGTGAGGGGACCCTCCTCGGCCACCTTGTCGTGCAGGGACGGGCCCGGCACGTACTGGGTGGCGAACCACGGCCGCTCCGCCTCCAGGTCCGCGGCCACCAGGCGCGCGGTGCACCCGCCGCGGATCCGCCGGGCGGCGGACACCTCGCGCGCGAACCGCGAGCGGAACTCCTGGTCCTCGGCCAGATCCGGCCGGATCACCTTGAGCGCGACACGCTGGCCGCGCCGGTCGGATCCCAGGTAGACCACGCCCATGCCGCCGGCGCCCAGCCGTCGGTGCAGCCTGAATGAGCCGACGACACGCGGGTCCTCGCGCCGGAGCCGCATCATCGCCATGTCCACCCCGCTGACCGGTCGTCCTGTTGACCTGCCACAGCTTACGGACCATCCGCCATGAGCGCTCAGAGGCCGCGCCCTCGCCGGAAGATTCGATGGTCAGTGCGGCACAGCCCACTTGAGGTTCCTCACCCGCACGGACCCCTGTCCGTACGGCACTTGCCGGTACGGCCAAACGGCCCTGGCACCAAGGGGATTGAGGCGCCCGCGAGGGTGGTGTGCCGGGCGCACGGCAGGCCGGGGGCGCGTGCGCGGGACCGAGCGGCAGAGGGATCTTGTGCGTACCCCGTCGGCAGACACGCATGCGCGGGGAGTGAAGGAAGTGAGCGAAGTCACCACCCCCCGGTCATCCCCTCCGGGAAGACCCCCAGTACGGGAGAGCGGTCTCCACCCAGGGGAGTACGCCAGGGGTGGTCCCGTCATCCTCCTGGAGGCCTGCCAATGGGTACGAGGGCAGGAGGCCAGGGGCCGTGCGCCCGCCTAGTGTTGAAGACAAGCGGCGGGTGGCGCACTCGTCCCCCGAGGTCACGAGCCCGCCGCTGCCGACCGACAGGGAGAGGACCATGGCGGACATCGCACGGCACGGACGCAAGGCATTCGCGTTCAACGGCCATGAGTCCGGCACGCGCCATCCACTGGTGGCCGCGGCCATGGTGCTCCCCCTGGCCGCCCTCCTGCTCTTCCTCTTCGGAGGATTCGACCAGGTGGCGGCACAGGCGTCGTCCGTGGGCGTGATGCTGGGGCGCTGAGCGGCGCCCCGGGTCCGGGAGAGCGGCCCGGACCGGGACATCGGCCCGTCGAACCCCGTGGGGACGGGGGCGCGACGGACGGCAGGAGAAGGGTGCTGCCCGTACGACTGGGGAGTCGGACGGGCAGCACCCTTCTTCATGGCGTCCCGCAGTTCCGTAACCTGCTCCCGAGACACCAGCGACGGGAGCCGTGGAGCCGCGATGAACCAGGAGCCACTGCCCGCCGCCCTCGCGGCGTACGCCGGCGCGGGGGAGCGGGACGCCCCGTACGAACTCCTCGCCGAGCGGGAGGACGGGACCGTCGTGCGCTGCGGCGAGATCGTGGCCAAGGCGCATGCCGGGGACAGCGACCGCGAGGGCCTCGCCGTACGGATGCGGATCGCCGCGGACGAGGCGCTGGCCGGCGTGCTGCTGGCCCCGCTGCGCCCCGAGGTCGGCTACCTCGGGGGCCGCCCCGTGTCCCTCTGGCCGTACGGGGCCCCGGTCGACCCGGAGCGCCCCGAGGACGCCCCCTGGGAGGCCGCCGCCCGGCTGCTGGCGGCCCTGCACCAGGTGCCCGTGCACCGGCTGCCGGGCCCGGTCCCGCCGATGCGCGGCCCGGCCAAACTGGCCCGGGCCCTGCGCCGCCTGGCGCGGGCGACGGCTCCGGGCCGGGCTGCCGGCGCCGCTGCCGTCGCTCCCGCGGGGGCGGCCGCTCCCGCGGGGGCGGACAGCGCCCCGGCCGCCCCCGCTGCCGCCGGTGCGCCGGGTTCCGCCGGATCCCGTACCGGTGCCGCCCTCGTGCCCGGCCCCGCCGAGGGCCGCTCCGCGGGCGACCTCGTGCGCGCCGCCGCCCGGGCCCTGCCCGCCTGGGTGCGGGGGGAGGCGCCGGCCCCCCGGGGCGGGGCGCTGTGCCACGGGGACCTGCACCTCGGGCAGTTGGTCCGGGGGCCCGGACCCGACGGCGGCTGGCGGCTCATCGACGTCGACGACCTCGGCATCGGGACCCCCGCCTGGGATCTGGCCCGGCCGGCCGCCTGGTACGCCGCCGGGCTCCTCGACACCGGCACCTGGGTTCGCTTCCTCGACTCCTACCGCGCCGCCGGAGGCCCCGCGGCCGGGCCGCCCGGCTCCGACCCGTGGCCGGAACTGGACCTCGCCGCCCGGGCCCTGACCGTGCAGACCGCCGCTCTGGCCCTGGCCAAATCGGTAGAAAACCGCCGCCGACTCGACGACCTGGAACGGCTGATGGTGGACTCTTGCGCCCGAATCGCCACCCTCCCGCCCGACTTGGAGCCGCAGGCTCCGTCGTAGGGTGAGCTTCACGCCACCGGGCAGGCATCCGGTGTCGAAGCAGACGGCGAGGAGTTGATCCGGTCATGCAGTGTCCGAAGTGTCACGCGATGATGCACACCTACAACCGCAACGGTGTCCAGATCGAGCAGTGCAGCGGCTGCCGCGGCATCTTCCTCGACTACGGCGAGCTGGAGGCGCTGACCCGTCTGGAGTCCCAGTACATCGCGGGCCAGTACGGCCAGGTCCCGCCGCCCGCCGCGCCCCCGGCCCCCTACCCGGCCGCGCACGCCGCCCCCGCCCCCGCCTGGGGCGCCCCGCACCACGGCGGCCACGGTCACGGCCACGGTCACCACGGCCACCACAAGGGCGGCTTCGGCCGGATGCTCTTCTCCTCCTGAGGCGCCCCGGGGCCCCGCCCGCGGGGCCCCACCCGCTCCCCGGCGGCGCACCCGCACCACGCAGAAGCCCCGGCCGTCGAGACGGCCGGGGCTTGCGGATGGTGCGCGATACTGGGATTGAACCAGTGACCTCTTCCGTGTCAGGGAAGCGCTCTCCCGCTGAGCTAATCGCGCGGAAACGGCCGTGAAGCCGCAGGTGGAACCGGTACTGCAGGTGCTGCGTGCGCGATACTGGGATTGAACCAGTGACCTCTTCCGTGTCAGGGAAGCGCTCTCCCGCTGAGCTAATCGCGCGGGGATCCTTGCGGATCAGTGGACGATACTGGGATTGAACCAGTGACCTCTTCCGTGTCAGGGAAGCGCTCTCCCGCTGAGCTAATCGTCCTTGGAGGTGGAGACGGGATTTGAACCCGTGTAGACGGCTTTGCAGGCCGTTGCCTCGCCTCTCGGCCACTCCACCATGAGGCTGCAGGGGCTCTCGGGAAGATCCCCCACTTCGAGCGGACGACGAGACTCGAACTCGCGACATCCACCTTGGCAAGGTGGTGCTCTACCAACTGAGCTACGTCCGCAGGTCACCGTGTTCGCTCCGGGGTTTTTCCCCTTCGCTCCCTGGCGACGTGTTGAACTCTAGCGGATTCCCGGGCCAGCTCAAAAACGCGTTTCCGCAGCGTGCTGCCGCTCGATCACCACCGGTCACCCGTCGGTCACCTCACCGGCGCCGCGGCGTCACCGGTCATAGACTCGCAGCCGTGCACGACCTGCTTCCCCTGGCCCGCTTCGGCGGCCTCCTCGCGACCGACCTCCGAGACGTCACCAGCGACCCCTCCGCCTTGGACTCCAGCGGCTTCTGGGCGGTGTCCGCAGACTTCGAGGGGCGCCTGGTGTGCGCGCGCTTCGGCGACGTACGCCCCGACCCGGTACCGGCGCCCGTCGCGGGAGCCTGGCGCGGCCCCGCCGCCGACCGGTGGACCTCCTCCCTCGACCGCGCGGCCTACACGGCCGGCGTGCGCCGCATCCGCGAGTACATCGCCGCCGGCGAGGTCTACCAGGCCAACCTCTGCCGGGTGATGTCCGCGCCGCTGCCCGACCCGGACCGCGCCGACGTCGACGCCCTGACGGCGCTGCTCGCGCGCGGCAACCCGGCCCCGTATGCAGGAACGATTCGCCTCCCGGCCCACGGGGTCGAGATCGCCACCGCGTCCCCCGAGCTGTACCTGCGGCGGGCCGGCCGCCACGTGGAATCCGGCCCCATCAAGGGCACCGGCCGCACTGTCGCGGACCTCCTGCCCAAGGACCACGCCGAGAACGTGATGATCGTGGACCTCGTACGCAACGACCTCGGCCGGGTCTGCACCACCGGCTCCGTCGCCGTGCCCCAGCTCTGCGCCGTCGAGGAGCACCCGGGCCTGGTCCACCTCGTCTCCACCGTCAGCGGCGAACTCGCCGACGGCGCCGGCTGGCCCGAGCTGCTCGCCGCCACCTTCCCGCCCGGCTCCGTCACCGGCGCGCCCAAGTCCTCCGCCCTGCGGATCATCGACGCCCTGGAGACCGCCCCCCGCGGCCCCTACTGCGGGGGCATCGGCTGGGTCGACGCCGACCGCGGCACCGCCGAGCTCGCCGTCGGCATCCGCACCTTCTGGATAGACCGCCAGGGCCCGGGCGGCCCGCGCCTGCTCTTCGGCACCGGCGCCGGCATCACCTGGGGCTCCGACCCCGAGCGTGAATGGGCCGAGACCGAACTGAAGGCCGCGCGGCTGCTCCGGGTAGCGTCGGGAGCCCATGAGGTGACCGGTACCCCTGGGTGAGCGGAGGGATCGTACGGTGAGGATCTGGCTCGACGGCGCGCTGCGGGACGCCGACAGCGCACAGGTGTCCGTGTTCGACCACGGGCTCACCGTGGGCGACGGCGTGTTCGAGACGCTGAAGGCGGAGCGCGGCACAGCCTTCGCGCTCACCCGGCACCTGGACCGGCTGACCCGCTCGGCCGGCGGCCTCGGACTGCCCGACCCGGACCTGGACGAGGTGCGCCGCGCCTGCGCGGCCGTCCTGGAGGCCAATCCGCTGCCGCTCGGCCGGCTGCGCATCACGTACACCGGCGGCCTCTCCCCGCTCGGCTCGGACCGCGGCGACGCCGGCCCCACCCTGGTCGTGGCCGTCGGCGGGACCGCCCGCCGGCCGGACTCCACCGCCGTGATCACCGTGCCCTGGGTCCGCAACGAGCGCTCCGCCGTCGCCGGCCTGAAGACCACCTCGTACGCGGAGAACGTCGTCGCCCTGGCCGCCGCCCACCGGGCCGGGGCCTCCGAGGCCCTGTTCGCGAACACCCTCGGACGGCTGTGCGAGGGCACCGGCTCCAACGTGTTCGTCGTACTCGACGGGGAGCTGCACACGCCGCCCCTCGCCTCCGGCTGCCTGGCCGGCATCACGCGCGCCCTCGTCGCGGAGTGGGCCGGGGCCAAGGAGACGGACCTGCCCTTCGAGGCGCTGGAACAGGCCGAGGAGATCTTCCTGACCTCCACGCTGCGCGATGTGCAGGCCGTCCACCGGGTCGACGACCGCGCGATGGCCGCGGCCGCGCCGGGACCGGTCACGGCCGAGGCGATGGGGATCTTCGACGCGCGCTCCGGCGAGGACCTGGACCCGTGAGACGGGCACGACCGTGACGCGGGCGGCGGCCGAACCGGCGGAACCGCCCGTTTAATGCCTGTCGCAGGTGGCCGCAGGGCGGGTAGAACTCGATTGATGACCACCACCCTGCGGCCGAGCGGGCCGCTTCAGCAGAGCACCGGGGGCGCGCGGTCGCGCCCGTACGAGATCCGGGTCAACAGCAGGCGCGTCGGCGCGCTGCTGGTCGCCTGCGACACCCCCTTCGGACCGACCGTCGGGGAGATCCGCGACCTCGCCGTCGACGAGCCCGACCGCAGGCGCGGCCGCGCCACGGTCGGTGCGCTCGCCGCCGAGGAGGTGCTGCGCGGCTGGGGCTGCCGCCGCGTCCGGGTCTGCGTACCCGCCGCATCGGCGGGCGGCCTGCGGATGGCGCAGGCGCTCGGGTACGCCGAGTACAGCCGCATCATGGCCAAGGACCTCCCCGCGGAGCCGCCCGAGCTCCGGGAGGGGGTCGTCGGCCGCCCCATGACGGAACCCGAGTACGAGGTCTGGCTCGTCGACGCGATCGAGGGCTACGCCGCCGACTGGAGCAGCCGCGGCATGCCGGAGGAGGCCGCACGGGCGAAGTCGGTGGCCGACCACCAGCGCCAGCTGCCCCACGGACGGGCCACCGAGGGCACCACCCTCCGGGTCCTGGAGGCGGAGGGCGCCCCGGTCGGCCACCTGTGGGTGGCGCCGGCCGGGGAGGGCGCGTACGTCTTCGACGTCGCGGTCGCCGAGGAGCACCGGGGCCGGGGGCACGGCCGCGACCTGATGCTGCTCGCCGAACGCGAGGCCCTCGCCGCGGGCCACCGTGTCCTCGGCCTCCAGGTCTTCGCCGGCAACACCCCGGCCCTGCGGCTCTACGAGTCCCTCGGCTACCGGACGACCGCAGTCAACTACGCCAAGGACCTGCTCTAGGGGGTGTCCGGAAGGGTTCACCGGCTCGCGGCGCCCCCGGCGCTGTCGGGGGAGCGCCAGGGGCCCACCGGCAAGCCTTCCCGGTCACAGCACTAGCCGGCGAGCAGGCGGTCCGCGATCTCCTCGATGCGGGCGCGCAGGCCCTCCTGGCTCTTGCCGCCGTCGAGGCGCTCGCCGTCGATCACGTACGTCGGAGTGCCGGTCACGCCGATCGCCTTGCCTTCGGCCGCGTCGGCGTCGACGATCAGGATGTGCCGGCCGTCGATCAGGGCGGTGTCGAACTCCTCGGCGTCGAGGCCGAGTTCGCGCGCCACGTCCAGCAGGACGGCCTCGCCGCGCTCGCCGAGCTCCGCGGTGCGGGCCAGTACGGCCTCCACGTACGGCCAGGCCCGGCCCTGCTCCGCGGCCTCCTCGGCGGCCTGCGCCGCGGCGAAGGCGTGCTTGTGCTTCTCCAGCGGGAAGTGGCGCAGCCGGATGTCCAGCCGGTCGCCGTAGCGGGCCCGCAGGGCGTGTACGTCGTCCAGGGCGCGGTGGCAGTCCGGGCACTGGAGTTCGCACCAGACGTCGAGGATCACGGAATCGGTCATGCGGACAGTCTCCCAGCCGCCGGGCGCCGCCACCGAAACGCACCCCCCGGCGCACCCCCGGCGCAGCCCCTGAGGAGGAGCCGCGACCCCGAGATCTCCCGGAGATCGGCGCGGGAGCCGCCGCGGACGTGGCCGGTACGGCGGTGTCCGGTGCAGGATGGAAGGGACAGTTCGCCCACCCCTGGAGGACCGCATGATTGCCGAGACCGTATGTGCCGCGGTGTCCGCGGCGGGCCTGGGCATCGCTGCCGTGACCGCCTACCGCAAGCGCTTCCTCGCCGCCACGCGGATCGCGGCGTACGCGCTGGTGCCGGTCGCCCTGGTGATGACGGGCTTCGTGGAGTGGGTGTCCGGGATGGTCTTCGATCCGACCGTCTGGGCCGGCTTCGGACTGCTCGGGCTGTCCTGGGTGCTGTTCATGACCACGCGCGCCGTCGAGCGCCGCAGCCTCGGCGCGGCGGAGAAGCCGGCGAAGGCCGCCAAGGGGAGTCCCGCGCGGGAGGCCGTGGCCCCGGCCGCGTCCGCCGCCTCGCTGGAACGGGGCGCCCGTCCGAAGCCGGAATCCCGCCAGAGCGCCGCCCCTGCCACTCCTGCGGATGACTTCTCCGACATCGAAGCGATTCTCAAGAAGCACGGCATCTGAGGTCCGGGCGCGAAATCGCCGGGGCCTGACGAGAAGGGGTGAACTCCCGCGTAAACGCTGGCGTGTTGAGGGCTGAATGCGGGCGCCCTGCGCCATCATCGCCCCGACATGCTCGACACATCGCAGGGTGATCCGCCGGCCCCCGCGCCGGCCCCGGTCCCCGCCCCCGTTGCCGAGGAGCCGCGAGGCTGCCTCTTCGCGCTCTCCCAGCCGCCCCTGATGATCTTCTTAGGGGTGATCGGCACCTTGCTGCTGCTGGCCGCCGTGCACGACCTCTTCCTGCTGTGACGGTCCCGCTTCCTGCTGTGACGATCCCGCGTCGGCCTCCTTGCGCCGCGCCCGGTACGCCGCCACGTGCAGCCGGTTCCCGCAGGTCCGGCTGTCGCAGTAGCGCCGCGAGCGGTTCCGGGAGAGGTCCACGAAGGCCCGCCGGCAATCGGGGGCCTCGCAGCGGCGCAGGCGTTCCTGCTCGCCGGAGACCACGATGAAGGCCAGTGCCATGCCGCCGTCGGCCGCGAGGTGGTCGCCGAGCGAGGCGCCCGGCGCGAAGTAGTGGACGTGCCAGTCGTAGCCGTCGTGGTCGGTCAGCTGCGGGGTGGTGCCGGCGGTGGCCACCAGCTCGTTGATCAGTCCGGCCGCGGTCCGGGGGTTGGCCGCTCCGAACACCTGTGCGAATTTGCCGCGGACCGTGCGCACCCCGGCGAGGTCGCGGGCGCCGAGCTCGCCGACGTCGCTGATCTCGTACTCGCGTACGAACTCGCGCAGCGAGCCGACGTCCGCCAGCCCGTCGGGCTGGTCCGTCTCGGCCGCGGTGTTCACCAGCGCGACGACGACGTCGAGCGCGCGACGGGTGTCGTGGGGAATCTGCACGGTGGTCGCTCCCTGGAGGCCGGGCCTGCGGCGACGGACCAGTGCCGCCGCTGGGGGCCGACTCTAGTCGTCCCCGGGCGACGCCGGGAGGTACCCCTGCGGCGACTCCGTCACGCACGCCGGCGCCGTCCTCGCGGGTGGCTTCCGCAAGAACAGCGCCGGCACTGCCGTATGTGGTTTTGTCCAGCCCGCACCGTCGCCCCGAGTCGGACGGTGCGGAGTGGCCCCCGGCGCGTGCCGGGAGGTGCTCCCTGGGGGCCTGGCTCAGCTTTCGGCCAGGATGTGGGAGAGCTCTTTGTCGAGGTCGAAGTGCCGGTGTTCGGTCCCGGGTGGAACCGCGGCGTCCGTCCGCTTGAGGAACGACTCGAGTGCACGGGCGGGTGCTTCGAGCAGTGCTTCTCCCTCCGGTGAGCTCAGGGCGATGCAGACGACGCCCTGACCGTGGCTGCGGGACGGCCAGACGCGGACGTCTCCGGTTCCGGTGGGCCGGTGGAGGCCCTCAGCGAGGAGATCTCGGGCGAATACCCATTCGACCGTCTCTTCGGCGCCGGTGTGGAAGGTGGCGTGCACGGCGTAGGGATCGGCCGTGTCATACCGCAGGCCCGCCGGGACAGGCAGTGAGGACTCGCTCGACACAACGAGGCGCAGGTGCAGCTCGCAGCTGACCGTGGTGTTCATAAGCGCCAGGGCCTTTCGCTCAGTGTGCGCTCGGGGATTCGCACGTCGGCGAAATCGACATGCCACCTACGGTGCCGTTGTAAACCCCTCTGACCGTTTTGCGGACCTCTGGGTCCCTCGGACGGCGGATCCAAACCACCATTCACGTGTGCTTCCGGCTCCGGTAGATTCGGACCCATGGATACGGGGAGTGACCGCGGGACCCAAGAGTCCGCAGCCGACGACACCACCGCTCAGCAGACCATGGAAGAAGCGCCGCACGTATCGAAGGCTCCCGCCTTCATCAAGTCGCGCCGCACCCTGCACCTCAGCTGGCAGGTCGGCGTCTTCGTCGTCGGCCTCGCCGTCATCGGCGCCGGCGTCGCCATGCTGGTCCTGCCCGGCCCCGGCTGGGTCGCGATCTTCGCGGGCCTCGCGATCTGGGCCACCGAGTTCGCCTGGGCGTCGCTCGCGCTGCGCTGGACGAAGCGCAAGGTCACCGAGGCCGCGCAGAAGGCGCTGGACCCGAAGGTCCGCCGCCGCAACATCATCCTGACCAGCGCCGGCCTCGTGATCGCCGGCGCGCTGATCGGCTTCTACCTGTGGAAGTACGGCCTCACGATGCCCTGGGACCTCAAGGACCAGTGATGGTCGGGAACCACCGCTGACATGGGGTAATGTTTGCGGTGCGTCCGGGCGATTAGCTCAGTGGGAGAGCACTTCGTTCACACCGAAGGGGTCACTGGTTCGAACCCAGTATCGCCCACCCGGACCAAGGGCCCGGAGACTTTCGAAGTCTCCGGGCCCTTGGCGTTTGCGGCCGGCGGCCGTCACCGCAGCCGGCCCAGCGCCGCCCGCAGCCGCCGCGCGTCCCGCAGCCGCTTCTCGTACGTCGCCCCCACCACCAGGAGCAGCAGCCCCGCCAGAGCCGGCGGCAGCCAGCGCGGCAGCGCGTCGAGGACCTGGACGACGTACGGGGCCAGCTCGTGCAGGGCCACCGCCGCGAGCGTGCCGCCGCCGAGCAGCAGCGGGGCCCGGAGCCGCCGGTGCGCGCCGAGCAGGGTCACCGCGAGCGCCGCCAGACCCAGCAGCAGCGGCCGCAGCCAGTACGGGTCGCCCCAGGCCGCGATCAGGCTCGGCAGCAGCGTCGCCCCCAGCCCCGGCCCGTACGCGGTCCAGGACGAGGCCTGCGGGTCGCGGCGGCGGCGCTGGAATCCCACCGCGAGTGCGAGCACCGTCACCGGCAGCGTGTACGCCTCCGGCGCCGCCACCCCGGAAGCCGACAGCCGGATCCAGGTCGCCGCCACGAACAGGGCCCCGGCCGCCCAGCCGAGCCCCCGCCGCTCCGCCCGCACCGCCGCGCCCGCGCAGACCACCCCCGCCAGCGCGCACACCAGCGCCGCCAGGGCCGGCTCCCCGACCGGGAGGAGCAGCGCCACCGCGCCGACCACCGCAGCCGCGGCCTCCGCCGGGATCCGCACCCGGCCCAGGCGTGGGCCGAGCGCCGCCGCCCCTGCCGGGACCGCCAGCAGGGGCAGCGCCCACCACGACACCGCGAGCCCCCACAGCGCCCCCAGCGCCGCCACCGTGCCCGCCGCGTACCCGACGGCCAGCACCGCCCCGCCGGCCCGCGTGGGTAGCGCGGCGGGCCCGTACGCCGCCCCCGCCGCGCAGCCCGCACCCAGCAGCCCGAACACCGCGAACGTGGCCGCACGGCCGTCCAGCGCGGCCACCGACAGGTTCAGGGCCCCCGCCGCGGCACACACCGCGGCCGCGTACCCCGGGCCGCGCGCGACCCGCAGCGCACACACCCCGGCCGCCGCCGTCACCGCCAGCTGGGCCGCGAGCACCGCCGCCACCGGCAGCCCGCAGAGCGCCGGAGCGGTGAACAGCCCCGCCCAGCCCAGGACCACCGCGATCACGCCCGGCTCCGGACGCGGCAGCACCCGCGCCAGCCACCAGGCCGCCACCGCCGCGACCAGCAGGGTCACCGCGGCCGCCGGGCCCGGCCCGTACGCCTCCCGGGGCGGGGTCGTCGCCGCCCACACCTCGCCCAGCACGCGGATCCGGAACCCCAGCGAGCCCAGCGCGGGCACCAGCGCCCACAGCGCGGCCGGGGCGGCCACCCCCGCCCCGGCCAGGGCCAGGCCGCGGCGCACCGCCACCGGGAGCGCGGTCGCCCGTACCGCCGCCAGCAGCGGCAGCGCGAGCAGCAGGAAGACCACCACCGCCCAGTCCCGGGAAAGCACCGTGCGGGCCGGGCCGCCGAGCGCCGCCACCGCCGCGAGGCCACCGACGACCGAGGCCGCCACCGCCGAAGGCTCCCGCCAGGCCACCCCGACGCCCAGCGCCGCACAGGCCGCCAGCAGCAGCGCCGGACCGGCCGCCGCACCCGCCGAGCCGGCCGCCGCCGTCTGCGACAGCCCGATCAGCAGGGCCCCCGCCCCCAGGACGGCCGCGCTCACCGCCGCCGGACCGAACACCGACGCCCGCGAGCGGACCCCCGGCACCGCCAGCACGAGCGCCGCGTCCAGCGCCGCCGTCACCAGCAGCGCCCAGCCGACCCCCACCGGGTCCGCCGCCGAGGCCACCGCCGCCAGCGGCAGCGGGAGCTGCGCCGTCAGCACCGCCGCCGGCAGCGGGATCAGCAGCCCCGGCAGCACCCGGCCGTACCCCGCCCACAGCGCCGCCAGTACGGCCGCCGCCCCCGCCGCGTACGCGGCGGCGTCGGCCTCCGCCGCGGCGACCGTGTACACCGCGTACGCGTCCAGCACGGTCAGCGGCAGCGCCACCGCCGCCACCGACTCGGCCGTCGAACGCAACCCGCGGCGCAGCAGCAGCGCCGGCGCGCCCAGCGCCGCCGCCGTCACCACGGCCAGCACCGCGCTGCGCCCGGCGATGCCCATGGATCCCCAGCTGACCAGCGTGAACGCCAGCGCGGCCACCGCCAGCAGCACCGCTCCCAGGATCAGCAGCACGTTCTGCGCACCCGGGGCCGAAGCCTCCTCCACGCGGGCGGGGGAGGCCGGCGCCGGCAGCCGCAGCAGCCAGTCCCGGCGGGCCAGCAAATACCCGCGCCGGGCGTCGAGTTGCGCCAGTTCCCGGTCGATGAGCACCAGCTCCTGCGCGGGCGGCAGGGGCGTGCCGGGTGGTGGAGACGTCATGTTCCGGAGTGTGGTCCCCGTCACGCCGTCAGGACATGGGCGCGGGTACTCAGATCGCCCTGAGTACGCACGGAAGGAGTGGATAAGGAGTGGATGTGGGAGAGCGGAGCCCGCGCGCCGGCCCGCCGGGCCAGACTGGGGACATGGACCGCAGCCGCGCAGGGGACACGGACCGCCGCCGTGGGGACCGCTGGAACCGCTACCGCTTCCGCAGTGTGTGGGACCTCGACGCCCCGCCCGCGCGGGTCTTCGCCGCACTCGAGCAGACCGGGGACTACCCGCACTGGTGGCCCCAGGTCCGCGCGGTCGAGCGGATCGACGGGCGCAGCGGCACCCTGCGCATCCGCTCCGTCCTCCCGTACGAGATCCGGATGACCGCCACCGAACTGCTCCGTGATCCCGGGCGGGGCCTCCTCGAGGCGGTCCTGCACGGCGACATCGAGGGCTGGGCGCGATGGACCGTACGCGCCCGCCGGGGACCCGGCAGGTCCGGGACACGGGCCCTGTACGAGCAGGAGGTCGAGGTGCGCAGCCCCCTGCTGCGGCGCCTCGCGGTCCCCGCCCGGCCCGTGTTCCGGCTCAACCACGCCCTGATGATGCGGGCTGGCCGGCACGCCCTCGCGGCCCGCCTGGCGGCCTCGCCGGAAGCGGTTTGAACCAGACCCCGTGCCTCTTGTATGGTTCAACTCGTTCCCGGGCGATTAGCTCAGCGGGAGAGCACTTCGTTCACACCGAAGGGGTCACTGGTTCGATCCCAGTATCGCCCACCGGGTCAGGCCGGTCCGTCCTACGACGGACCGGCCTTCCGCATGTACGGGGGCCTTTGCCCTACGCCGCCGCAGGCAGCTCCGGCCGCAGCGGCCAGTGCGGATCCACCGACTCCGGTGTCCCCTGACGCGCGAACCACGCCTGCAGCCCCCGCGCCTGCGCCGCGTGCCACACCGCCTGGAGCGTGTGCAGTTCCGCCGGGGTCAGCCGCTCCAGCCGGCCCGCGAACCGGCGCCCCACCGCCCGTACGAGCTCCAGAGAGGCCAACGCGTCCGCTGCCGCGTCATGCGCGCCCTCCAGCTCTATCCCGTAGTGCGCGCACAGATCCGTCAGCGTCCGGCGGCCCTTGCGGTACCGGTCCAGATGCTTGTCCAGCACCCGCGGATCCAGCACCGTCAGCGGCCGGTTGTCCAGATGGCGCGCCAGCGTCGACGCCCGGTGCCGGCGCAACTCCCGGTCCAGCAGCGTCAGGTCGAACGGCGCGTTCATCACCACCACCGGCCTGCCCGCCACCTGCTGCTCCCCGAGCGCACGGGCTATCTCCTCCACGACCGGCGCGGGCCACCGCCCGTTGCGCTGGAGGTGCTCATCGGTCAGACCGTGCACTTCCGTGGCGCCCGGGGGCACCGGAATACCGGGATTGACCAGCCAGCGGGTGGAGCGGACCCGTCCGCCCGCACACTCCTGCACGATGAGAGCAGCGGACACGATCCGGTCCTGCTCCACGTCCACCCCGGTCGTCTCCGTGTCGAATGCGGCCAGCGGGCCCTCATACCAGCGCGTCATGGCGAACTCCTCGTCCCCGATCGGCAATTGGGTGCACCCGGGCGCCGCCGCCTCGGAACGTGCCACCCCTGCCCGAATCGGTGATACCCGGCCTGTTTGCGCCGTACGCCGTTTGCCGTCCCTCTGGTGCGGAGACAACTTCACTGGGGGACCGCACACATGACCGGTCGTCACCCCGTACACCCTCATTCCGCAGAGCCCGGAAGGCATGGGGAGCCGGCCATGGCGCTCGCGCAGCCCGAACCGGGCGGGATGCTGCAGGGGCGGATCGATCCGCGGAGCGAAGCGCGGACCGGACCGCTGCGCGGCACACTCGCCACCACCGCCTGCATGGAGACCCTCCAGGTGGGATACCTGCACGCCGTCGCCGCCGCGGCCGGCTGCTCGCTCTCCCAGCCCTTTCCGGACAACGGCATCGACTGGCAGGTCAACCACGGCGCGCCCGGGCACGTCGTCGACGACGAGGTCACCATCAAGGTGCAGCTGAAGGCGACCTACCAGATACCGCCCCGACCGGCCGGGCCCACCTTCGCCTTCACCCTCGACAACGAGCACCTGGTGAAACTGGCCCGCACACCGGTCGCCGTCCACAAGATCCTCGTCGTGATGCTCGTTCCGCGAGAACGCGACCAGTGGCTGGCCGCCGGCCACGACCGGCTCGACCTGCGGCACTGCTGCTACTGGACCAACCTCGCCGGGCACCCCGTGACCGGCCGGCGCCGGACCACCGTACGGATCCCGACCACGCGGATCTTCGACGACCGGGCGCTCTGCGAGATCATGACCCGGGTCGGGTCGGGAGGGACACCCTGATGCACCGGCACTCACCGAACCTCGAACCGCTGACGTCCCCGTCCGAGTACGGGGACTTCTCCGACTCGGGTACGCCCGATCCCGCACACGTCGACCCGGCCGTGCTGGGGGCCCTGCTGCACCGGCACGGCTGGCAGCGCCGGGGCGGGGCCGCCGGGCGGTACGGGCGCTGGACGCCTCCCGCTCCCCACGAGGCGGCCGGCGGCGGCACCAGCCTCCTCGTCCCGGAGAGCCGGGCCTTCCCCGACAGCTCCGACCTGCTGGAGGAGGCGCTGACCGCGCTCTCGCGCAGCGCGCTGCCGTCCGCGCGGGAGGTGCTGTACGGACTGAGCGTGCCCAGCGACGAGATCCGCTGGGACCGGCGGATCCCGGAGGGCCCCGAGGGGCCGTACGGGCCCCGGGGCGCGGCGGCGTGGACCGTGCAGGAACAGCTCCGCTCGGCCGCCAGGCAGCTCCTGCTGGCCGGAGCCCTGGCGGACCGGGCCAGGGCCGGGTACTACGGCGCCCGGCACCGGGGAGAGGCCGAACGCGCCCTGGACGGGGTCCTGGTGGGGCCGGCCCCCGGTGGGCGCAGGCTCACCGCGTACGTCCCGGTGGACGGCGGGCGGGGCACCATGATCCGGCTGCACCACGCGCTGCACGCGGCCCGGGAGGCCGTGGACTACCGGCGGGCCACCGGCGGCATGGAGGCCTTCGACGCGGCGGTCGAGGCCGGGGTCAGCCGGGAGCTGGCGGATGCGCTGATCGCGCTGGTGCGGGGTTCGGAGGGGGCCCGTATCGCGCTCGCGTGGGCGCCGGCGGCTGGGGTCCCCGCAGGGTGCGCGGCCCGGCCGGAGCCGGTGGAGTTCTCGCCGGGGGACCTGCCGGTGCTCCGGGAGGCGGCGGCGCGCTACACCCGGGACGAACCGGCGGTCCCGGTCCGGGTGGCGGGAGCCGTGGTCCGGATGCGGCGCTCGGCCCCGGGCGGCGGGGGCACGATCCGGCTGCGGGTCCTCGCCGGGGCGGAGATCCCGTACGTGAAGGCCGTCCTGGACGAGGAGGCGTACCGGGTCGCGGGGCACGCGCATCTGGTGGGGGTGCCGATCCGGGTCAGCGGGCGCCTCCAGCGCCGGGGCGGCTTCCGGCGGCTGACCGAGGCCACGGACGTGACCCCGGTCCCGCTGGACGAGGTCGAGCGGGACCGCCTGATGAAGTCACTGGACGAATCCCTCGACCCGGCGGACGTCCTCCCGACGGACGACTGACCCGCGGTGGGCCGCCGCTGCACAGGGGCCCTCTCCCCGCCCCGCCCGGACCCGCGCCTCACCCCGCCGGCGGGGCTGGATCCGTGGGTCAGGGGCGGGTGAAGGAGGCCATCGTGAGGCCCGGGGCGGGGGAGAAGTCCGCGCCGCGGACGAAGCCCAGGCGCTCGTACAAGGTCACCGCCGGGGCATTGGCCGCGCCCGTCGTGACCGTGACCGTACGGTCGGGGAGGACCTCGGACAGCACGTGGCGGAGCAGGAGCGAGGCCGCGCCGCGCCGGAACCAGGCCGGGGACACGCAGAGGCGGTCGATGCGGGCGCTGCCGTCCGGCTCCACCGCCCACGCCAGGAAGCCGGCGACCGCACCGTCCTGCGCGACCGCCCCGAGCCAGTGCAGCGGCTGCTCCCGCATCTGCGCGAGGCTCTCGCGCAGCGCCGGGATGCCGTCGAAGCCGATCAGCTCCGCCTCCACCGCGTACGCGGCCCGGCCGATCCGGTGCACCGCCGACGCCGTGCCGTCCTCGGTCAGGTCCAGCGGCCGGACGGCGAGCGGGCTCGGCATGGGCACAATTCCTCCGGAGCGGGGGGCGAGGGCGCGGCGGGTCCACCGTAACGGACCGCGGCGCCATAACCGTTTCGCGGCGGAGCCACTCCGCTCGGTACGATTCAGGCGCGCGGCGTTCGCTCGCGCATCCCTCCCCCAGCCACCGCTGGGAGGGGACCCCAGAGTTCAGGAGAGACCGGTGTCAGACGTCCGTGTGATCATCCAACGCGATTCCGAGCGGGACGAGCGCGTGGTGGCCACGGGCACTACGGCGGCCGAGCTCTTCGCCGGCGAGCGCACCGTCATCGCCGCGCGCGTCGCGGGCGAGCTGAAGGACCTCTCGTACGAGGTGAAGGACGGCGAGACCGTCGAGCCGGTGGAGATCTCCTCCGAGGACGGCCTGAACATCCTGCGCCACTCGACCGCGCACGTCATGGCGCAGGCCGTGCAGGAACTGTTCCCCGAGGCCAAGCTGGGCATCGGCCCGCCGGTCCAGAACGGCTTCTACTACGACTTCGACGTCGCCAAGCCCTTCACCCCCGATGACCTCAAGGCCATCGAGAAGAAGATGCAGGAGATCCAGAAGCGGGGGCAGAAGTTCTCCCGCCGCGTCGTCACCGACGAGGCGGCCCGCGAGGAGCTCGCCGACGAGCCGTACAAGCTCGAGCTCATCGGCATCAAGGGCTCCGCGTCGACCGACGACGGTGCGAACGTCGAGGTGGGCGGCGGCGAGCTGACCATCTACGACAACCTCGACGCCAAGACCGGCGAGCTGTGCTGGAAGGACCTCTGCCGCGGTCCCCACCTGCCCACCACCCGCAACATCCCGGCGTTCAAGCTGATGCGCAACGCGGCCGCCTACTGGCGCGGCAGCGAGAAGAACCCCATGCTGCAGCGCATCTACGGCACCGCGTGGCCCTCCAAGGACGAGCTGAAGGCCCACCTCGACTTCCTCGCCGAGGCCGAGAAGCGCGACCACCGCAAGCTCGGCAACGAGCTGGACCTCTTCTCCATCCCGGACGAGATCGGCTCCGGCCTGGCCGTCTTCCACCCGCGCGGCGGCATCATCCGCCGGACCATGGAGGACTACTCGCGCCGCCGGCACGAGGAAGAGGGCTACGAGTTCGTCTACTCCCCGCACGCCACCAAGGGCGCCCTCTTCGAGAAGAGCGGCCACCTGGACTGGTACGCGGAGGGCATGTACCCCCCCATGCAGCTCGACGGTGGTACCGACTACTACCTCAAGCCCATGAACTGCCCGATGCACAACCTGATCTTCGACGCGCGCGGCCGCTCCTACCGCGAGCTGCCGCTGCGCCTGTTCGAGTTCGGCACCGTGTACCGGTACGAGAAGTCGGGCGTGGTCCACGGCCTGACCCGCGCCCGCGGCTTCACCCAGGACGACGCGCACATCTACTGCACCCGTGAGCAGATGGCCGAGGAGCTCGACCGGACCCTCACCTTCGTGCTGAACCTGCTGCGCGACTACGGTCTGACCGACTTCTACCTGGAGCTGTCGACCAAGGACCCGGAGAAGTTCGTCGGCTCGGACGAGGTCTGGGAGGAGGCCACCGCGGTCCTCCAGCAGGTCGCCGAGAAGCAGGGCCTCCCGCTGACCCCCGACCCGGGCGGCGCGGCCTTCTACGGCCCGAAGATCTCCGTACAGGCGCGCGACGCCATCGGCCGTACCTGGCAGATGTCGACCGTCCAGCTCGACTTCAACCTGCCGGAGCGGTTCAACCTCGAGTACACCGCGCCGGACGGCTCCCGCCAGCGGCCGGTCATGATCCACCGCGCGCTGTTCGGCTCGATCGAGCGGTTCTTCGCCGTACTGCTGGAGCACTACGCGGGCGCCATGCCGCCGTGGCTGGCCCCGGTCCAGGCCGTCGGCATCCCGATCGGTGACGGGCACGTGGAGTACCTGCAGGAATTCGCCGCCGAGGCGAAGAAGAAGGGCCTGCGGGTCGAGGTGGACGCCTCCTCCGACCGGATGCAGAAGAAGATCAGGAACCACCAGAAGCTCAAGGTCCCGTTCATGATCATCGTCGGTGACGAGGACATGGCCGCGGGCACCGTCTCCTTCCGCTACCGCGACGGTTCGCAGGAGAACGGCATCCCCAAGGACGAGGCCCTGGCCAAGCTGGCCAAGGTCGTCGAGGACCGCGTCCAGGTCTGATCGTCGCAGGCGGGCCGCAGGCAGGTCACTGAGGAGCCCCCGGGGGACGAACCTTCCCCGGGGGCTCCTCTTCGTCGTCCCGGCGGAAGATCTGGATCAGCCAGGACGAGAAGGAACCCGTCACCGCCCCCAGCAGGCCCAGACCGCAGATCATCAAGCCGATCGCGATCAGCCGCCCCACCGGGGTCACGGGCGTCACGTCGCCGTAGCCGACCGTCGTCAGCGTCTGGACCACGCACCACACCGAGTCCCAGAACGTCCGGATCGGGGACTGCGGGTCCTGCCGTTCGGAGTGGTAGATGCCGAGTGAGCCGGAGAAGCCCAGCAGCACCGACGAGAGGCCGGCGTACGTGATCACGCGCGGGTACAGGCCGCGGCGGGGGTGGTCCCGCCTCTTGGCCATGACCGCGTCGTGGACCTTGACCATGCGCAGCGCCCGCAGCGTCGGCAGGAGGACGATCACGGTGTCCAGCCAGTGCCGGCGGACGAACCGCAGAGGCCGCGCACGGCTCAGGACGAGCCGCACCAGATAGTCCACGATGAACGCGAGCCAGGTCACCAGGACCGCGAGACCGGCGATGTCGCGCCAGACGGAGTGCGCAGGGACGAGCACGCGGACCGCGTACCCGGCGAGGAAGACCAGCGAGGCGTAGAACAGGGGAAGCTCGGTACGGCGCTCCCAGGCGACGTCACGGGTCTCGGCTTCAACGTGCATGGGCCCAGCATCGCGGCCGTGCTGCCGGTCTTTGCCCCGGCGACACGCCCTCCAAGGACAAGGTCATATGCTGCATCCCATGACGACTGAGCCGGAGCAGCAGATCGGTGTGGGCACGCAGGACGCGTTCCAGCGTCTGTGGACGCCCCACCGGATGGCGTACATCCAGGGGGAGAACAAGCCGACCGGTCCGGACGCCGGGGACGGCTGTCCCTTCTGCGGGATTCCGGAGATGTCCGACCGGGACGGCCTGGTCGTGGCCCGGGGCAAGCACGTCTACGCCGTGCTGAACCTCTACCCGTACAACGGCGGCCACCTGATGGTCGTCCCGTACCGGCACGTCGCCGATTACACGGAGCTCGACGCCGCCGAGACGGCCGAGCTGGCCGACCTCACCAAGCGGGCCATGGTCGCGCTGCGCAAGGCGTCCGGGGCGCACGGGTTCAACATCGGCATGAACCAGGGCGCGGCCGCCGGCGCCGGCATCGCGGCGCACCTGCACCAGCACATCGTGCCCCGCTGGGGCGGGGACACGAACTTCATGCCGGTCGTCGGCCACACCAAGGTGCTGCCCCAACTCCTCGCGGACACCCGCCAGATGCTCGCCGACGCCTGGCCCAACGACTAGGGGGTGCCAGACGACCCGGGCCCGGCCATGATCCGCCGGACACCCCCTAGGGGCTGTCCGGGGTCCGTGGGCCGGCCGCATCCGCGTACCGGCCACGGGCCCGATGGTCCTGCCTAGGCGTCGTACACGTCCGCCTTGCGCGGGGCGGCGTCCTGGACGAGCCCGCTCACGATCATCGAACGGTTGCTGAAGCGGTCGATGTCGGCGCCGTTCTCGTCGAGGACCCGCATCGCGGCCGCGTGGACCGCCCGCAGGACCGGGGTCGCGGCGCGCATCGCGTCGTCGGCCATGAAGCGGTGGCGCCAGGGCTGGCCCGCCCAGACGTGGCGCAGGCCGAAGGGCTCGGGCAGAACCAGCTTGCCGCCGAAGAAGTCGAGGATCGGCGGGAACCAGGTCAGCGGGGCGCGTACGGCGAGGCGGACCACTTCCTGGGCGTCCACCAGGGACAGCGGGCGCTCCACGGTCTCCCAGAACCGGATGGACTTCGGCACCTCGACGGTCGGAGCGGCGGACTTGCTGGTGAACAGGCCGTGCACCGGTCCGAGTGCGTGGCCGGTCACCTCGACCCGCAGGGTCTTGTAGAGCACGGTGACCGTCACCAGCATGGTGATCACCAACTGGCCGTCCCAGAGCGGGTACTGGATGCCGAGGTAGTGCCGGTTTCCGCCGCTGAACTGCTGCTCGTTGCAGATCCGGGTGATCTCGTGCGGCTTGATCAGGAAGGTGTCTACGTCGGCGCCGGTGGGGCGGGCCACTTCGGCGGCGCCTTCGCCGACGGGGGTGACGATCCAGTGCTGGATGGACGCGGGCGGCAGGCCGCCGGTGTGCAGCGGGCCGCGCTCCAGCTTGCGCAGTTCGGTGTCGATGGCCCGTATGACGTCCCAGCTCCGGAAGGGGTGGATCTCCATGCCCTCGGTCTTGGGGGCGAGCTCCTCGGCCATCTGCCAGCTGCCCCAGCGGGTCCCCATGCCGAGGATGCCCTTGGGGCCGGCGTAGAAGACGGAGTTGCTGCGGTCCTCGGCCGTGAGCTTGGCGAGGGAGTGGCGCAGGTCCTCGCGGGCCTTCTCGTCGGGGTTGCCGGGCACGGCTTCGGGGATCTTGGCGCCTATGCCGCTGCCGGCGAGCAGTCCGTCCCAGCGGGAGCGCATGTCGGCGGCGGTGGCCTCACAGATCCGGCGGGCGAGGAGCCAGCCGGCAGCGGGGACGATGATCATGCCGCGCAGGTAGAGGCCGAAGAAGCCGGTGAACGGCAGCCGGAACATGAGGACGGCCGCCACGACGGCGATGCCGACGAGGACCAGGGTGCCCATCCAGGACGCGTTCTTGCCCTCGCCCTTGGACAGCGTCTTGCGGAGCTGGAAGAGGCCCAGCCACAGCAGCAGGCCGGGCAGGAAGAGCACACCGGCGACCAGCATGATCAGGCGCAGCTTGCGGTCGCGCTCCTTGCGGATGCGGGAGGCGGCCAGGCAGTGCTCGACGACGGTCTGCGGGTCGAGTCCGAAGGACTGGATGAGCGGTTTGCGGCCTGCGGCGAGGGTTCGGGCCTCGACGGCGCGGCAGAAGGCCTCGCCCAGGCTGGGCTCGAAGAGAGAGATCTTCGGAGGCTTGATCGTGGACGCGTGGTAGTCGTTGTTGGCCTTGAGTATCGCGGACAGCTTGGTGTCCTTGCCGCCGTCCCGGTACGCGGCCGAGGCGAGGGCGTTGGTCGCCGCGGTCTGGCCGCCGGCCCCCTGGAGGGGGATCTGTGCCCCGGGCCTGAAGTCGAATCCGTCGTCCGCCACCGTTGCCCCCATCGCTGTGCGTTGTGCTCTTTTGCCGCGCAGACGAGCCTATCGGCGTATCTCTTCCCATGGTCATGGGACAGGGAAATGCCGCCCACCGCAAGACGGTTGGGTGGGCGGCTCCCGGCGCCGTGCCGATCAGGTTCCCTTCTCGGCCTGTTCACGCACCTTGTCCGCGATCTGGGGCGGCATGGGCTCGTGCCGGGCGTAGGCGCGGGTGAACCGGCCCGTGCCGTGTGAGACCGAGCGCAGTTCGACCGCGTACCGGCCGATTTCGATCTCGGGGATCTCGGCGCGGATCCGGGTGCGGCCGGGGTCGGCCTGTTCCGTGCCGACGACACGGCCGCGGCGGCCGGCGAGGTCGCTCATGACGGGGCCGACGTATTCGTCGGGGACGAGGACGGCGAGCTCGGCGACCGGTTCGAGGAGGTGGATGCGGGCCTCGGCGGCGGCTTCGCGCAGGGCGAGGGCTCCGGCGGTCTGGAAGGCGGCGTCGGAGGAGTCCACCGAGTGCGCCTTGCCGTCGAGGAGGGTGATGCGTACGTCGACCAGGGGGTAGCCCGCCACGACCCCGCGGGCGGCCTGGGTGCGTACGCCCTTCTCGACGGACGGGATGAACTGGCGGGGCACGGCACCGCCGACGACCTTGTCGACGAACTCGATGCCGCTGCCCGGGGGCAGCGGTTCGACCTCGATCTCGCAGATCGCGAACTGGCCGTGCCCGCCGGACTGTTTGACGTGCCGGCCGCGTCCGGCGGCCTTGGCGCCGAAGGTCTCGCGCAGGCTGACCTTGTGGGGGACGGGGTCGACCTGGACCCCGTAGCGGGTGCGCAGCCGTTCGAGGGCGACGTCCTGGTGGGCCTCGCCGAGGCACCACAGGACGACCTGGTGGGTGTGCGGGTTCTGTTCCAGCCGCATCGTGGGGTCCTCGGCGACGAGCCGGGCCAGGCCCTGGGAGAGCTTGTCCTCGTCGGCCTTGCTGTGGGCCTCGATGGCGAGGGGGAGCAGCGGGTCGGGCATCCGCCAGGGCTCCATGAGCAGGGGCCGGTCCTTGGCCGAGAGGGTGTCGCCGGTCTCGGCGCGGGTGAGTTTGGCCACGCAGGCGAGGTCGCCGGCGATGACCTGGGTGAGGCTGCGCTGCTGTTTGCCGAAGGGGGAGGTGAGGGTGCCGATCCGTTCGTCGACGTCGTGGTCCTCGTGCCCGCGGTCGGTCAGTCCGTGGCCGCTGACGTGCACGGTCTCCTCGGGGCGCAGGGTGCCGGAGAAGACGCGGACGAGGGAGACGCGGCCGACGTAGGGGTCGGAGGAGGTTTTGACGACCTCGGCGACGAGGGGCCCGTCGGGGTCGCAGGTGACGGCCGGGCGGTCGGCGCCGTCCGGGGCGGTGACGGCGACGGCGGAGCGCTCCAGGGGGGTGGGGAAGCCGCCGGTGACCAGCTCCAGGAGCTCGACGGTGCCGAGGCCCTGGCGGGCGCCGTCGGAGGCGGGGGCGGCCATCAGGACGGGGTGGAAGGTGCCGCGGGCCACGGCGCGCTCGAGGTCGTCGACGAGTGTCTTGACGTCGATGTCCTCACCGCCGAGGTAGCGGTCCATGAGGCTCTCGTCCTCGCTCTCCGCGATGATCCCCTCGATGAGCCGGGAGCGGGCGCCGGCGATGAGGGCGAGCTCGTCGGGCTCGGGGTCGCGCTCCACGCGCTCCCCGGAGGTGTAGTCGTAGACGCGCTGGGAGAGCAGGCCGAGGAGGCCGGCGACCGGGGTGTGCCCGTCGGGGCCGGGAGGCCCGTACAGGGGCAGGTAGAGCGGGATGACGGCGTCGGGGTCCTCGGCTCCGAAGATCTCGCCGCAGACGGTGGCCATCTGCGCATAGTCGGCCCGGGCTGCCTCCAGATGGGTGACGACGATGGCGCGGGGCATGCCGACGGCCTCGCACTCGTCCCAGACCATGCGGGTGGCGCCGTCGATGCCGTCGGAGGAGGAGACGACGAAGAGGGCCGCGTCCGCGGCGCGCAGACCGGCCCTGAGCTCGCCGACGAAGTCGGCGTATCCGGGGGTGTCCAGGATATTGATCTTGATTCCGCCCCATTCGACGGGGACGAGGGACAGCTGAACGGACCGCTGCTGCCGGTGTTCGATCTCGTCGTAGTCGGAGACGGTGCCGCCGTCCTCGACCCGGCCGGCCCGGTTGACGGCGCCGGCCGTCAGGGCGAGGGCCTCGACCAGCGTGGTCTTGCCGGCTCCGCTGTGGCCGACCAGCACGACGTTCCGTACGGACGACGGCCGGTCGGCCGTCGGTGCCCTGCCGGCGGCTCCGGCTTGGTGTGATGTGGCTCCCATGGTGCTCGTGCCTCCCGGTGTGACGGTGAGGAGGTTGATCGGGGTCCTTCGAGCTTTGCACCGGCGTCACACTGCGTCCATACGTAGTACCCGGCGCCGTCCGGAGCATGACGGGGGCATGGACCGTCGATCGTCTGGCGCGAACCGGTGGGTGCGCGGCATTACGGGCCCGGGGCGCTGGCTACGATGGGCCAGCCGGTGGCCGATGGGGCCGTGCGGCCCAGCGACCCTCCGGGAAGGCCATGCTGAACAAGTACGCGCGTGCTTTCTTCACGCGTGTTCTCACGCCATTCGCCGCTTTTCTCCTCCGGCGGGGGGTGAGCCCGGACGCGGTCACCCTGATCGGCACGGCCGGAGTGGTGGCGGGAGCGCTGGTCTTCTTCCCCCGGGGAGAGTTCTTCTGGGGCACGATCACCATCACCCTGTTCGTGTTCTCGGACCTGGTGGACGGGAACATGGCCCGCCAGGCGGGCGTCTCCAGCCGCTGGGGCGCGTTCCTCGACTCGACGCTCGACCGGGTGGCCGACGCGGCGATCTTCGGCGGTCTCGCGCTCTGGTACGCGGGCTCCGGGAACGACAACGTGCTGTGCGCGGTGGCGATCTTCTGCCTGGCCAGCGGCCAGGTGGTGTCGTACACGAAGGCCCGGGGCGAGTCGATCGGGCTGCCGGTCGCCGTCAACGGGCTCATCGAGCGCGCCGAGCGCCTGGTGATCTCGCTGGTCGCGGCCGGTCTGTCCGGGCTGGTGATCTTCGGGGTGCCCTCGTGGATCGAGGTGCTGCTCCCCGTCGCGCTGTGGATCGTCGCGGTGGGCTCGCTGGTCACGCTGATCCAGCGCGTGGTCACCGTACGCCGTGAGGCGGCGGAGGCCGACGCGGCTGCCGCCGTGGCCGAAGGCGGCACGGCCTGATGGGCGCGATGCAGGACAAGCTGGTCGACGGCCTGTACGGGCTCGGCTGGGCCGGCGTGAAGAAGCTGCCGGAGCCGGCTGCGGTGGCCCTGGGCCGCCGGATCGCCGACTACGTGTGGAAGAAGCGCGGCAGGAGCGTGCTCCGGCTGGAGTCGAACCTGGCTCGCGTCGTACCGGACGCCGGGCCGGAGCGGCTGCGAGAGCTCTCGCAGGCCGGCATGCGCTCGTACATGCGCTACTGGATGGAATCGTTCCGGCTTCCGGCCATGGACCCGAAGCGTTTCGGCACGGATGTCGACCTCACGGACGACCACATCCTGCGCGAGGCCGTGGCCTCCGGGCGCGGTGTGATCGCCGCCCTGCCGCACCTGGCCAACTGGGACCTCGCCGGCGCCTGGGTCACCGGGCACCTGGGGGTCCCGTTCACCACCGTCGCGGAGCGGCTCAAGCCCGCGTCCCTGTACGACCGCTTCGTCGCCTACCGGGAGAGCCTGGGCATGGAGGTGCTGCCGCACAACGGCGCCTCCTCCTTCGGGACCCTCGCCCGCCGGCTCCGCTCCGGGGGCCTGATCTGCCTGGTCGCCGACCGGGACCTGTCCGCCTCCGGCGTCGAGGTGGACTTCTTCGGCTCGGCGGCGCGGATGCCGGCCGGGCCCGCGCTGCTGGCGCAGCAGACGGGCGCGGTGCTGCTGCCCGTCACGCTGTACTACGGCGAGACGCCGTACCTGCGCGGCCGGATCCACCCCGAGGTGCCGGTCCCGAAGACCGGGACCCGCGTCGAGAAGACGGCCGCCATGACCCAGGCGATGGCCGACGCCTTCGCCCAGGGGATCGCCGAGCACCCGGAGGACTGGCACATGCTGCAGCGGCTGTGGCTGGACGACCTGGAGGAGCGCTCCGCGTGAAGATCGGCATTGTCTGCCCGTACTCGTGGGACGTGCCCGGCGGCGTCCAGTTCCACATCCGGGACCTCGCGGAGCACCTGATCCGCCTCGGCCACGAGGTGTCCGTGCTGGCCCCGGCGGACGACGAGACGCCGCTGCCGCCGTACGTGGTCTCGGCGGGGCGGGCGGTGCCGGTGCCGTACAACGGGTCGGTGGCCCGGCTGAACTTCGGCTTCCTGTCGGCGGCGCGCGTGCGGCGCTGGCTGCACGACGGAGTCTTCGACGTGATCCACATCCACGAGCCGACCTCGCCGTCGCTGGGCCTGCTGTCCTGCTGGGCGGCGCAGGGGCCGATCGTGGCCACGTTCCACACCTCCAACCCGCGCTCGCGGGCCATGATCGCGGCGTACCCGATCCTCCAGCCGGCGCTGGAGAAGATCAGCGCGCGGATCGCGGTGAGCGAGTACGCGCGCCGCACGCTCGTGGAGCACCTGGGCGGGGACGCCGTGGTGATCCCGAACGGGGTGGACGTGGACTTCTTCGCCTCGGCCGAGCCGAACGCGCAGTGGGCCGGGCAGACCCTCGGCTTCATCGGCCGGATCGACGAGCCCCGCAAGGGCCTCCCCGTCCTGATGGCGGCTTTCCCCAAGATCGTGGAAGCCTGTCCGGACGTACGGCTCCTCGTGGCGGGCCGCGGCGACGAGGTGGAGGCGGTGGCCTCCCTGCCCGCCGGCCTGCGCGCGCGGGTGGAGTTCCTCGGCCTGGTCTCGGACGAGGACAAGGCGCGGCTGCTGCGCAGCGTCGACGTGTACGTGGCCCCGAACACGGGCGGCGAGAGTTTCGGCATCATCCTGGTCGAGGCGCTGTCGGCGGGGGCCGCGGTGCTGGCCTCCGATCTGGACGCGTTCGCGCAGGTCCTGGACCAGGGGGCGGCGGGGGAGCTGTTCACCAACGAGGACGCGGACGCGCTGGCCGCCGGCGCGGTGGCCCTGCTGCGCGACCCGGCCCGCCGCGCGGAACTCAGCGCCCGCGGCTCCGCACACGTACGCCGCTTCGACTGGTCGACGGTCGGCGCGGACATCCTCGCGGTCTACGAAACGGTGACGGACGGCGCGGCGGCGGTGGCCGCGGACGAGCGCGTGAGCCTGCGCACCCGCCTGGGCCTCACCCGGGACCCGTCGGCCTGACGGATGCCCCGGGCCCGGCGCGCCTGCGGGGCCTGCCGGGCGTGCCGGGCCCCGGGGGATCCCGCAGGGCCGAACGGGGCCGGGGGCGCGCCACGGGGTATTGTCGCGGGCCGTGATCGAAACCCTTGTCTGGACTGCCCTGGCGCTCGGCGTCATCGGGGTCTACCTCAGCTGGACCGCCGGACGGCTGGACCGGCTGCACTCGCGGATGGACGCCGCCCGCGCCGCCCTCGACGCACAGCTCGTGCGGCGCGCCTCGGTGGTGCTCGAGGTGGCCACCTCCGGAGTGCTCGACCCCGCCTCCTCGATCGTCCTGTACGAGGCCGCCCACGGTGCCCGCCAGGCCGAGGAGGAGCACCGCGAGGTCGCCGAGAGCGAGCTCAGCCAGGCGCTGCGCGCGGTGTTCTCCGATGCCGCCCAGGTCGAGGCGCTCAAGGCCGCCCCCGGCGGTGAGGCGGCCGCCGAGGAGCTGGCCGCGTCCGTCCGCCGGGTGCCCATGGCGCGGCGGTTCCACAACGACGCCGTACGGGCCGCCCGGGCGCTGCGCCGCCACCGCAAGGTCCGCTGGTTCCGGCTGGCCGGCCACGCCCCGTTCCCGCTCGCGTTCGAAATGGACGATGAGCCTCCGGTGGATCTTGCCGACCGGCCCTAGTTGTACCCAAAGGCCAATATGAAAGAGGCCACCGGCTCCTCATTGGCCCTTGCGGTGGACTGGTCGTGGACGGTTTCCTCTGCGGAGTACCACCGCAGCACCCGTCTCCCTTCGAGTGAGGTCAATCCGTGAGCACGCTTCCCTCCACCCCGCAGTCCGCTGAGTCCGCGATCGGCACCTCCCGCGTCAAGCGCGGCATGGCCGAGCAGCTCAAGGGCGGCGTGATCATGGACGTGGTCAACGCCGAGCAGGCGAAGATCGCCGAAGATGCCGGCGCCGTCGCCGTCATGGCCCTCGAGCGGGTCCCCGCCGACATCCGCAAGGACGGCGGCGTCGCGCGCATGTCGGACCCGAACATGATCGAAGAGATCATCGAGGCCGTCTCCATCCCGGTCATGGCCAAGTCCCGCATCGGCCACTTCGTCGAGGCGCAGGTCCTGCAGTCCCTCGGCGTCGACTACATCGACGAGTCCGAGGTCCTGACCCCGGCCGACGAGGTCAACCACTCCGACAAGTGGGCGTTCACCACCCCCTTCGTCTGCGGTGCCACCAACCTGGGCGAGGCCCTGCGCCGCATCGCCGAGGGCGCGGCCATGATCCGCTCCAAGGGCGAGGCCGGCACCGGCAACGTCGTCGAGGCCGTCCGCCACCTGCGCCAGATCAAGAACGAGATCGCCCGCCTGCGCGGCTACGACAACAACGAGCTGTTCGCCGCCGCCAAGGAGCTGCGCGCCCCGTACGAGCTCGTCAAGGAAGTTGCCGAGCTCGGCAAGCTCCCGGTCGTGCTGTTCTCCGCCGGTGGCGTCGCCACCCCGGCCGACGCCGCACTGATGCGCCAGCTCGGCGCCGAGGGCGTCTTCGTCGGCTCCGGCATCTTCAAGTCGGGCGACCCGGCCAAGCGCGCCGCCGCCATCGTGAAGGCCACCACCTTCTACGACGACCCGAAGATCATCGCGGACGCCTCCCGCAACCTGGGCGAGGCCATGGTCGGCATCAACTGCGACACCCTCCCCGAGTCCGAGCGCTACGCCAACCGCGGCTGGTAATCGCTCATGACCACCCTCCCCCTGCCTTCGGCGGCGGCACCCCCGGTTATCGGTGTCCTGGCCCTCCAGGGCGATGTACGGGAACACCTGATCGCCCTGGCCGCGGCGGACGCCGTGGCCAGGCCGGTCCGGCGTCCCGAGGAGCTCGCCGAGATCGACGCCCTGGTGATCCCCGGCGGCGAGTCCACGACCATGTCGAAGCTCGCCGTCCTGTTCGGCATGCTGGAGCCGCTGCGCGAGCGCGTGAAGGCCGGCATGCCGGTCTACGGCACCTGCGCCGGCATGATCATGCTCGCCGACAAGCTGCTCGACGGCCGTGAGGACCAGGAGACGCTGGGCGGCATCGACATGATCGTCCGCCGCAACGCCTTCGGCCGCCAGAACGAGTCCTTCGAAGCGAAGATCGATTTCGCCGGCATAGCCGGCGGCCCGGTCGAGGGCGTCTTCATCCGCGCGCCCTGGGTCGAGTCGGTCGGAGCCGCCGCAGAGGTGCTGGCCACGTACGACGGGCACACCGTCGCCGTGCGCCAGGGCAACGTCCTCGCCACCTCGTTCCACCCCGAGCTGACCGGCGACGACCGCGTCCACGCGTACTTCGTCGACATGGTGCGCGCGGGACTCTGACGGCGTCCCGGTAGGATCTGAGGCGAACATTGTTGGTGACGCGAAGGAGACAGGCAGATGTCCGGCCACTCTAAATGGGCTACGACGAAGCACAAGAAGGCCGTGGTTGACGCCAAGCGCGGCAAGCTCTTCGCGAAGCTGATCAAGAACATCGAGGTCGCGGCCCGTATGGGCGGTGCCGACATCGACGGCAACCCGACCCTCTTCGACGCCATCCAGAAGGCCAAGAAGAGCTCGGTCCCGAACAAGAACATCGACTCTGCGGTCAAGCGTGGCGGCGGCCTCGAGGCCGGCGGCGCCGACTACGAGACGATCATGTACGAAGGGTACGGCCCGAACGGTGTCGCGGTGCTCATCGAGTGCCTCACCGACAACCGCAACCGTGCCGCGTCCGACGTCCGCGTCGCCATGACCCGCAACGGCGGCTCGATGGCCGACCCGGGCTCGGTCTCGTACCTGTTCAACCGCAAGGGTGTCGTCCTGCTGCCCAAGGGCGAACTCTCCGAGGACGACGTCCTGGAGACGGTGCTCGAAGCCGGTGCCGAAGAGGTCAACGACCTCGGGGACAGCTTCGAGATCGTCAGCGAGGCCACCGACATGGTCGCGGTCCGCACCGCGCTCCAGGAGGCGGGCATCGACTACGACTCGGCCGACTCCAACTTCCTGCCGACCATGCAGGTCGAGCTGGACGAAGAGGGCGCGCGCAAGATCTTCAAGCTGATCGACGCGCTGGAGGACAGCGACGACGTGCAGAACGTCTTCGCCAACTTCGACGTCTCCGACGAGGTCATGGAGAAGGTCGACGCCTGATCGGGCATCAGCGGCGGGCCGACGGGGACACACCCCGTCGGCCCGCCGCTTTGTCAGTGCCACCGGTTAGCCTGCACGCACTGGCTGTCGAAGGAGGGGTGGGGTGCGCGTACTCGGCGTGGACCCGGGGCTGACCCGGTGCGGTGTCGGCGTGGTCGAGGGGGTCGCCGGCCGTCCCCTCACCATGATCGGTGTGGGGGTCGTACGGACGCCCGCGGACGCGGAGTTGGGGCACCGGCTCGTCGCGATCGAGGCGGGCATCGAGCAGTGGCTCGATGAACACCGGCCCGAAGTCGTCGCCGTGGAGCGGGTGTTCAGCCAGCACAACGTCAGAACGGTGATGGGGACCGCCCAGGCGAGCGCCGTTGCCATGCTCTGCGCCGCCCGCCGCGGTATACCGGTCGCCCTGCACACCCCCAGCGAGGTCAAGGCCGCCGTCACCGGCTCCGGCCGGGCCGACAAGGCGCAGGTCGGGGCCATGGTGACCCGGCTGTTGCGGCTGTCCGCCCCGCCCAAACCCGCCGACGCCGCGGACGCCCTCGCCCTCGCCATCTGCCACGTCTGGCGGGCCCCCGCCCAGAACCGCCTCCAGCAGGCGGTCGCCCTGCACGCCTCGAAAGGCCGCCCCTCATGATCGCCTTCGTCAGCGGCCCCGTCGCCGCGCTCGCCCCCACCCTGGCCGTGATCGAGGTCGGGGGAGTGGGCATGGCCGTGCAGTGCACGCCCACCACCATGGCCGGCCTGCGGATGGGGGAGACGGCGCGGCTGGCCACCTCCCTGGTCGTACGGGAGGACTCGCTGACGCTGTACGGCTTCGCCGACGACGACGAGCGGCAGGTCTTCGAACTGCTGCAGACCGCGAGCGGGGTCGGACCGCGGCTGGCCCAGGCGATGCTCGGGGTGCACAGCCCGGACGCGCTGCGGCTGGCCGTCTCGACGGGGGACGAGAAATCCCTGATGGCCGTGCCCGGCATCGGCAAGAAGGGCGCCCAGAAGCTGCTGCTGGAGCTCAAGGACAAGCTGGGCGCTCCGCTGGGGTCGAGCGGCCTGGTCGGTGCGCAGCGCGCCGCGGCGTCGGGGCCCGCCCCGTGGACCGAGCAGCTCTCCGCGGCCCTGATCGGGCTGGGCTACGCCGCGCGGGACGCGGACGAGGCCGTCTCGGCGGTGACGCCGCAGGCCGAGGCCGCCATCGCCGCCGGCGGCTCCGCCCCGGTCCCGCAGCTCCTGCGTGCCGCCCTGCAATCCCTGAACCGGGCCCGCTGAGCCGGGTCCGCCGCGGCGCGGGTCTAGGGGGTGTCCGGCGGATCAGGGCCCGGGGCCTGGTACAGCTCGGAAGTGCGTGGGGTGGGGAAATAGTGTTAGAAATGGTGTGTAGTTATCTGGGGGAGGCGGA
>NZ_JBFAJR010000044.1:0-62009 GCF_040655295.1 Streptomyces sp. NPDC050448
GGGGCGCGGCGGCCGGGTGCGCCGCCGCGGTGGCGCGGCCCCGCCTCCGGGTGGCCGCGGCGGCGGCCGAGCGGGCCCGGTCGGCCGCCGAGTCGCTGCGGTCCTCACGGGTCCCGGAGGCGGAACGGCCCGCCGGGCCCGGGGGCCGCGAGCGGGCCCTGGCCCACACCGGGCTGGCCGCCCGCACCATGCTCTCCCGGCTCCGGAACCTGCCCGGACCGCCGGCCGGGCGGCCGCCGAGGCAGGCCGGACTCGATCTTCTGGGTGCGGTCCGGGAGTCGGCAGCCGGGACCGCCACGCTGCTGCGCGACGGGCGACCGCCCGCGGCGGACTCGGCGGAACTGCGCCGCCTGCGGGACCGCAACGCCGGCAACCCGGCCGATCTGCCCGAGTCCCGGCGCCGGCAGGCCGCGCTGCTGGAGGTCGCGGACGCCGCACTGGTGCTCCGTACGGCGGCGGACATCTCCGTGGAGGGGCGCGCGGCGCACCGGGACGCGGACCCGGCGGACCGGTTCTGGTACGTCCGGCAGAGCCCGGTCCGGCTGTGGTGGCACCGGCTCGCCGCGCACACCGGGCCGCGATCCGTGTACTTCCAGAACGCCGTACGGATCGCGCTGGCCCTCGCCGTAGCCCGGACCGTGGCCGGGATCGACTCCCTCCCGCACGGCTTCTGGGCGATGCTCGCGGTCCTCAGCCTCACCCGGACCACCGCCGTGCAGACCCGGAGCACCGTGCGCAGCGCGCTGATCGGTACCTGCCTGGGCGCGCTCGCCGCCGGCACGGTGCTCGCGCTGGCCGGCGGGGAGAGCACCGTGTACGCGATCGTGCTCCCGCCGTTGATGCTGTTCACCTTCTGCGTCGGGCCCGTACGGGGCGTGGGCTGGGCGCAGGCCCTGTTCACGCTGGTCGTCGCCGTCGTCTTCGCCCAGCTGTCCCGCGTGACCTGGCAGCTGGCCGAGGTCCGCTTCTTGGACGTGCTGATCGGCAGCGCGATCGGGCTCGTGTGCGGGGTGCTGGCCTGGCCGCGCGGGGCCCAGGACGAACTGGGCCGGGCCGTGGCCGGGCTGCTGCGTGCCTGTGCCGACGACGTCGAGTCGACGACCGCCGCCGTCGCGGCGCCCCGGGAGCTCGCGCAGTCGCCCGGGACGCAGGAGCACCAGGTCCGGATCACGCTGACGATGGCCGAGTCGGCGTACGCCCAGTACCAGAGCGAGACGCAGCGGCCGGCCGGGCCGGGACGCGACTGGCAGGCCACCGTGATGACGGGGCACCACGTGCTGTGGGGCGCCGGCCGGGTCATGGGCAGCGCGGACGGGACACCGCCCGGCCCGGGCGAGACGGCGGAGCTCCGGGAGTACGCGGCCCGCGTGGCGGCCGGACTGCGCCGGGCGGCCGCAGGGACCGACGTCCCGCACAACGCCCGCCGCGCCGGGACAGGTCCGCCGGGCGCACCGGGCATACCCGGCGCACCGCGCGCGCCCGGCACATCGGGCGGCCCCGAGGCCCCCGGCCCCGGTGCGCCGCACCGGGCCGGGCCCGCCGACGTGGCGCCCCCCGGCGCCCGGCCCGTGTACTTCACCGCGACGGCCTGGCTCGACGCACTGACGGCTGACCTCGAGCTCATCGAGCCCAGCCACGCCGCCGCAGGCGACGGCCGGGGATGATCTCCGGGACGGCGCGCAGCGGCAGCGGCCCGGCCCGCCGTTTCCCGGGCGCCCGCGCGGGCAGAACCTCCACGGCGTCCGGGACGGGCCGGGCGGCACGGAGCAGCGCGAACCGAGGTGGGGGGCGCCGATGAGTGGCGGCAAGTCCGCGGCGGACGTGTTCGACGAGGTCGGCGCACGGTACGAGAAGGTGTTCGGGCGGGTGCCCGGGCAACTCGCCGCACTGGACTGGCTCACCGGCCGGCTCGCCCCCGGCGCCCGCGTGCTGGACGTGGGCAGCGGTACGGGCCGTCCGACCGCCGAGGCGCTCGCGCGGGCGGGCTGCGCGGTGACCGGCATCGACGTCTCGGCGCACATGGTCGACCTCGCGCGCTCCAGGGTGCCGCGGGCCCGGTTCGAGCAGGCCGACGTCCGGACGTACGCGGCCGCGGAGGGCGGCTTCGACGCGGTGTGCTCCTTCTTCCCGCTGCTGGTGATGTCCCAGCAGGAGGTGGCGGCGGCACTGGAGCGGATGGCTTCGTGGGTGGCGCCCGGCGGGTACTTCGTGATGGCCACCGTGCCGGGCGACATCAGCGATCTCGACATCGTGTGGATGGGGCACGAGGTCACTGTCAGCAGCCTGTCCACGGCGGAGCACCTGCGGCTGCTGGGCGCTGCCGGGCTGGAGGTACTGGAGCACCACACCGCGCTGTTCCGGCCCGAGACGGGGGCCGGCGGCGGTGCCGCGGCCGGCGTCGCCGTGGAGCCCGAGGAGCACCTCTTCTGCTACGCCCGTCGCCCGGGCCTGACCTTCGATCCGCCGTCGGCGGGCCGACCGCGGTGACCCGCGGACCGCTGGTCCGTTGGCTGCGGGTGGCCGATGCGCACGCCCCCGCACTGGGCCATTGGCCCAGTGATGCGGTGCCGGGTTGAGCCAGTAGGCCTTCGGATGCTTATCTGTGTCGTATCCATGTACTTTCGGCGCCGCGCAGCGCCGGGCGGCAACGAGGCCGGTCCGGAGCGCGGTGCCTTCGTCGTGCCCGCCTGCCGCCCACCACCCCCGGGCGGCCGCCGGGCCGGCGCGCACCATCGCGAGGGGGGGCGGCACACCGCCGTGAAGAGGATGTTCGTGGCTCCGGATCCGGGGCGCCTGAGACTGAGGAACTCGCTGCGGGCCGCGCTCGGCGTCGGGCTCGCCGTCGCGGTGGCCGAGCTGTGCGGCCTCTCCCTCACCGCCTCCATCACCGGGGGACTGGCGGCCCTGCTGACCCTGTTCACCGTGGTCGACCCGACCGTGCGGGCCCAGCGCGTGACCAGCGCGCTGCTGCCCGTCTCCGGTTTCCCCGTCCTCGCGCTGGCCACCGCACTGCACGGCATACCGCTCGCCCGGGACGCCGCCTGGCTCGCCGTCGTGTTCGCAGGGGTCTACGCCCGCCGCTGGGGGCCGCGCGGGCACGCCCTCGGGATCTTCGGCTTCATGATGTTCTTCGTCACCCAGTTCCTGCACGCCGTACCCGGCCAGCTGCCCGAGCTGTACGCCGCCGTCGGGCTGGCCCTGCTCTCCGCCGGAGCCGTGCGGTTCCTCCTGTGGCCCATCGAGCGGCGCACCCCGCCGCCCGCCGCCCCGCCCGGCCTGCCCGGAACCGGTCTGGCCCGGCCGACCACGCGGCAGGCCTTCCAGGCCACCGCCGCCTGTGCCTTCGCGCTCGGCATCGGCCAGGTGCTCTCCGACGACCGCTGGTACTGGGCCGTCGGCACCGCCTGGTGGATCTTCGTCAACACCGCCTCCCGGGGCGAGACCCTCGTCCGCGGGTTCCGCCGGGTCCTCGGCACGGTCGTCGGCATCGCCGCCGGGCTGCTGATCGCCGTACCGCTGCACGGCGCGCCCGCGCCCACCGCCGCACTCGTCGCCGTATGCGTCTTCGGGATCTTCTACACCGCGGCGCCCTCGTACTCCTGGATGATGTTCTTCGTCACCGTCATGGCCGGGCTGCTCTACGGGCTCCTCGGCGTGCTGCACCCCGGCCTGCTGCTCCTGCGCTTCCAGGAGACGGCCATCGGCGCGCTGGGCGCCGCCCTCGCCGTGGTGCTCGTCCTGCCGGTGACCACGCACGCCGCCAACGACGCCTGGATCCAGCGCGCCCTGCACTGCGTACGGGCCTCCACCGCGGCCTCCCTCGACCGCCTCGCCGGGGACCCCGACGCCGATCCCGCCCCGCACGCGGCCGAACTCGAACTGCTGCTGGGCCGCGTACGGATGGCCCTCGCGCCCCTCGTCCACCCGCTGAGCCCGCTGCGCGCCCGCAAGGCCCGGGCCCGGCAGGTCCTCGGGCTGCTCGACGACTGCGCCCGGGAGGTGCGCGGGCTGGTGGCCGTCGCCGCCGATCCGCAGGCCTCGCACGACGCCCGACTGGCCGCGGCGTGCTGGCGGGTGGAGGCGGCCGTCGAGGCGCTGACCGCCCCGCAGGCCTCGGCGGAACTCGCCGTTCCCACCCACCCCCGGCCCGCCGCCGCGGAACCGGCCCTCGCGCACCTGCACGGCCTGGAGCACGCTCTCGTGGCCCTCCACGCCCCGCTGCGCACCGACCCGCGCGCGCCCCTCGTCATCAGCGCCTGATCCGGGCCGGACGGCGGGCCGGCAGGCAGGGCCGGGCCGCCGGCCGGGCCCCTGGACATCACGCACCGGACGGCCCGCCCCGGGGATGCGGCGCCGCCCGCTGCCGGCTGGAGGCCGGCACGGTCAACGCTCCGGCCGCCTGCGAGCAGGCGCTGTCCACCCCCTGCCCTGCTCGTGATTTCCGAGGTCAGGGCCCTGATGACGGCGAACCCTACGCCCTGTCAGCCCCGCTCCGCAGGGCGATGGCCCGAAGATCACTCGGTGGAGTGTTCCGGACGCGCGTGCCATACGCCTCTGACCTGCGGCATGTACAACGGGTGATTGTTGATTGCACATGCATCCGGCACGTACAGGGTGGATCTGGTCGGACAGGGGGTAACCGCCCGGGATGGAAATACTTCAACAGCGCTCGACCACGGCCCAAGTGTGGGAAGCGGCCGAGGAGTTCATCCGACTCTTCCACCGGGAGAACCCACAGGCCGGTGATCCGCGGGCCCGGCTCGCCGCCGTGCGGACCGAGCTCGCGGAGACCGGAAGCTACCGGCACACCCCGCAGGAGCTCGTCCACGGGGCCCGCGTCGCCTGGCGCAACAGTAACCGCTGTATAGGCAGGCTGTACTGGAACTCGCTGCGGGTGCGTGACCGCCGCGAACTCACCGATGCCGACGACATCGCCGAGGAGTGCTTCGAGCACCTGCGCGACGCGACCAACGGCGGCCGGGTCAGACCCACCATCACCGTCTTCGCCCCGGACACCCCGGACCGCCCCGGTCCGCTGATCTGGAGCGAGCAGCTCGTCCGGTACGCCGGTTACGGCGACCACCACTCCGTCACCGTCGGCGATGCCCGCAACGCGCCGCTCACCAGTGCACTGCTGAACCTCGGCTGGGCCGGGGGCGCGGGCACCCCCTTCGACCTGCTGCCGCTGGTGGTCCAGGGCGTCGACGACAAGCCCCGCTGGTTCGACACCCCCGCGGACGCCGTGCTGGAGGTCCCGATCGAGCACCCCGACGACGCGGGCTGGGCGGACTGGGGGCTGCGCTGGCACGCCGTACCCGCCATCTCCAACATGTGCCTCGAGATCGGCGGCATCCACTACCCGGCCGCGCCCTTCAACGGCTGGTACATGGGCACCGAGATCGGCGCCCGCAACCTCGCGGACACCGACCGGTACAACCTTCTCCCCGCCGTCGCCCGGCGACTGGGCCTCGACACCTCCAGCGACCGCTCGCTGTGGAAGGACCGCGCGCTCGTCGAGCTCAACCGGGCCGTGCTGCACTCCTTCGACCGGGCCGGGGCCACCATCGCGGACCACCACACCGAGTCCCGGCGCTTCCTCAGCCACATAGAGCGGGAGGAGCGCAAGGGGCGCGACGTGGGCGCCGACTGGTCCTGGATCGTGCCACCGATCTCGGGCTCCGCGACCCCGGTCTTCCACCGCACGTACGACGACCGGCCGAGCTCGACGGCGTACGTGCACCACCCCGGCGCGCAGGAACGTTCCCGAGGACGGGATCTGGTCTAGACCTTCTGTTACCGTCGGCTCCGCACGGATCGGTCCGGAACGGTGGAGAGGGGCATCCTGTGGGCGGCGCGGACGGTACGGACGGCAGGGGTCGGGGCGGCGGACCCCGGGTCCACATCGGCTCGTTCACCTCGGGAGGCGGCCGCGGCATCACCACCGCGGCCGCGAACCCGGCGACCGGTGCGCTGACGCTCCTGTCCGCCACCGACGCGGTCGCGGACCCCTCCTACCTCGCCCTCGACCGGGACACCGGAGTGCTCTACGCGGTGAGCGAGACCGAGCAGGGTGCGGCCGCCGCCTTCCGGCCCACCCGCGAGGGGCTCGCCGCCCTCGGCCCCGCCGTCCGCGTCGGCGGCTCCGGACCGACCCACCTCAGCGTGGCCGGGCGCCGGCTGCTGACCGCCAACTACACCTCCGGCAGCGTCAGCAGCCTCCCGCTCGCCGCGGACGGCACCTTCTCCGGGCCCGCCTCGGTCCTCACCCACCGGGGCTCCGGCCCCGACGCGAGCCGCCAGGAGCGGCCGCACGCCCACCAGGTGCTGCCCGATCCGAGCGGCCGCTGGGTGCTCAGCGTGGACCTCGGTACCGATTCGGTCCGGGTCTGCGCGCCGGACCCGGCCACCGGGGCGCTGCGCCTGCACGGCGAGACCGCGCTCCGCGCCGGGACGGGCCCGCGCCACCTCGCCTTCCACCCGGACGGCGAGGTGGTCTACGTCCTGCACGAGCTGGAGCCGCAGTTGACCGTCTGCCGCTGGAATCCGGGCTCCGGGCAACTGGAACCGGTCGACGAGGTTCCGGTCGCCTCCACGGGTGCTCCAGGGGCCGTACGGGCCTACCCCTCGGCCGTGGTGGCCTCACCCGACGGCCGCTTCGTGTGGGCTGCCGTGCGCGGCGCCGACACCATCACCACCCTCTCGCTCGCCGGCGGGGCCGAGAATCCGCGGCTCACGGGCAGCGTGGACTGCGGCGGCAGCTGGCCACGGGATCTCGCCGCCGATCCCTCGGGGCGCCGGCTGTACGCGGCCAACGAGCGTTCCGGGGACGTCACCTGGTTCGACGTCGACCCGCTGACCGGTCAGCCGCGCCGGGCCGGGTCGGTGGCGGTTCCGGCCGCCGCCTGCGTGGTCTTCGGCTGACGTGACCGCAGGTGCGCCGCGTCGGCGCACGGACGAGGGCCCGCGCTCCCGGGGAAGAATCCCGGGGCGCGGGCCCTCGTACAAGCGGTCCTGGGGAGGATCAGTGGGCAGCGGCGCCCTGGGTGATGCCGAGCGCCGCGGAGTACTGGGTGACGACGAGCTTGCCGAGGGCCGAGTAGGCGCCGAGCACCTCGGCGGCCGCGCAGTCGGCCTCCTTGCACGCCGTGTCCAGCAGCCCCTCGGCGGCCTCCGGGCCGATCAGGTAGGGAGCCAGCGCGAGCTGCGTGGAGCCCTCGCTGCGCAGCTGCTCGGCGACCGCGGCCACCGAGCCCTCCTGGTCGAGCGCGGCGGCCTTGACGGGCACCGCGAGGCGCGCGGCCAGCAGCATGCCGGTGACCCCGGCGACCTGGACGGCCTCCGTGCCGCCGGTGGTGGCCACGATGATGCCGTCGGCGGCGGTGGTGACGGTGAACAGCCGGGCGCGGTCGGCGCGGGCCAGGCCCGCCTCGGAGAGCCGTACGTGCAGGCCCTCGGCGAGCAGCGGGTGCGGGCCGAGCACCTCGGCCAGCTCGGCGGCGGCCGAGGAGTCCATGACGGCCTGGCGCATCCGGCGCAGCAGGTCGGCGTCGGGGCCGGCCAGCAGCGGGACGACCACGGCGTCCGGGCCGGTCGGCGCGGATACCTCGTGGCCGGCGGCGCGGGCGAACTCCGCGCGCGCGATGCGCTCGGCCCCGACCGCGGTCAGTACGCCGGAGAGGGCCGGGAACTCGGAGCCCTCGGCGTCATCACCCTCGAGGAAGCCGATGCGGGCGTCCAGGCCCGGCAGCTCGGAGCGGCCGATGCTGATGATCTCTTCCGCGAGCCCCCGCGAGGCGGCCGAAGGGGCACCGGGCACGGCGAGCACCAGCGCGGGCGCGCCCTCGGGCGCCACCGCGGGCTCGGGGCGGCGGTGCCGTCCGGCAGGGCGGGGTCGCGGCATTCGTACGGGCAGGCCATTTGCGGGCCCAGTGGGGGAGCTCATGGCGCCGCATGCTACTGGTTTATCGGAACGGAGTGTTCGGGCAGGGCCTTAACGGGCGGCTTCTGTCCGTATTTATCCGTTGAATGTCGTATACCGTTCAACGGAATGGTCAACCGGCGGCCGGAAGCCGCCAGTCCACCGGCTGTGCTCCCTGGCGGACCAGCAGGTCGTTGGTCCTGCTGAACGGCCTGGAGCCGAAGAAGCCGTTGGCGGCGGACATGGGGGAGGGGTGGACGGACTCCACGGCCGGCAACTCGCCCAGCAGCGGGCGCAGATTGCGGGCGTCCCGGCCCCACAGCACCGAGACGAGCGGCTTCCCGCGCGCGGCCAGCGCCCGGATGGCCTGCTCGGTGACGGCCTCCCAGCCCTTGCCCCGGTGGCCCCCGGTCTTGCGCGGGGCGGTGGTCAGCGCGCGGTTCAGCAGCAGCACCCCCTGCCGGGTCCACGGGGTCAGGTCCCCGTTCGCCGGCCGGGGCACCCCGAGGTCCGCATACAGTTCGCGGAAGATGTTGTCCAGGCTGGGCGGCCACGGACTGACGTCGGGCGCCACCGAGAAGGACAGGCCCATCGCGTGCCCCGGCGTGGGATACGGGTCCTGGCCGACGATCAGCACCTTCACCTCGTCGAAGGGCTGCTGGAAAGCGCGCAGCACGTTCGCCCCGGCCGGCAGGTACGTTCTCCCCGCGGCGATCTCGGCGCGCAGGAAGTCGCCCATCGCGGCGATCTGTGCCGCCACCGGCTCCAGAGCCCGGGCCCAGCCCGGCTCGACGATCTCGTTCAACGGTCGTGCTGCCACGGTGAGTCACTCTACTGGCCCATTCAGTGAGCCAGTACCGCCGCCCGTACGCACAGGACGTCCGGCAGGTGCTCGACGAGCAGCTGCCAGCTGTCCCCGTCGTCGTGGCTGGCGTACAACTCGCCGTTGCGGTTGCCGAAGTAGACCCCCGCGGGGTCCGCGTCGTCCGTGCACAGGGCGTCCCGCAGCACCGTCCCGTAGTGGTCCCCGGCCGGCAGTCCACGGGTGAGCGGCTCCCAGGTGGCGCCCGCGTCCTGCGTACGGAACACCCGGCACCGGTGCTCCGCCGGGACCCGGTCGGAGTCGGCGTTGAGCGGGAAGACGTACGCGGTGTCCGGCCGGTGCGGGTGCGCGGCCACCGCGAAGCCGAAGTCGGAGGGCAGGCCGGCGCCGATGTCCGTCCACCGGGCACCGGCGTCGTCGCTGCGGTACACACCCCAGTGGTTCTGCAGGTACAGCCGCTTCCGGTTCCCGGCGTCCTGGGCGATCTTGTGCACGCACTGGCCGAACTCCGGATGCGGATCCGGCAGGAACACGGCCGAGACCCCCTCGTTGGACGGAGCCCAGCCGGCGCCCCCGTCCAGGGTCCGGAACACTCCGGCGGTGGAGACCGCCACCGTCACCGCGTCGGGGTCGGCCGGGTCCGTCAGCACCGTGTGCAGGCCCTCACCGCCGCCGCCCGGCACCCAGCTCCCCCGGCTCGGGTGCTCCCACAGCGGGCGGACCAGCTCGAAGGACTCCCCGCGGTCCGTCGAGCGGAACAGGGCGGCCGGCTCCGTCCCCGCGTACACCACGTCCGGCGCCTCCGGGCCGGCCGGATGCAGCTGCCAGACCCGCTCCAGCGAGGCGCCGGTGTCCTTCGGGAACTTCACGGCGGGCTCCGCGGGCTCCTGCCAGCTCGCCCCCAGGTCGTCGGAGCTGAACACGGACGGCCCCCAGTGCGAGCTGTCCCCGCCGACGAGCAGCCGGGGTACCGGTCCCCGCCGGTCTACCGCGACGGCGTAGACGGCCTGGGCGTTGAAATGGGGCCCGTCGAGCTCCCACGGGCCGCCGGCCCGCCTGCGGCCGATGAAGAGCCCCTTGCGGGTCCCTGCGAGCAGGAGCACCTCTGACATGGTCGACACCTCCGGACTTCGCCGTCCCGATCGTCGTGCTGTGCATCTTTCCAGCCAGTCTGCACCCTCCCACCGACAGCGGCCGGGCAGCCACCCCGCTGCGCTGACCAGCCGGTCGCCATCGATCAACAGGCGTATCCAAAGGGTGGCTACTTGATCGTAGGAGGCCGAAAGGGGTTGACTTCCACCTCTGCCACCGCACGCGAGAGGCAATACGTGCCCACCGAGCACCTGTCACCGCTCGACCTCGCCTTCTGGCGGATCGAATCCGCCGCCCACCCCATGCACCTCGGCGCGCTCGCGGTCTTCGAAGCCGCCCCGCGGGAACCCGGCCCCGGCCCCGGCCCCGGCCCCGGCGACTGCGACGCCGCGGTCCGCGCCGCCGCGCTGCTCACCGCCCGCTGCGCCGCAGTCCCCGGCCTGCGCCGCCGCATCCACGATGTGCTGCTGCCGGTCGGCGCGGCCGCCTGGTCGTCCGACGCGGACTTCGATCCGGCCCGGCACGTGTTCCTCGTCCGCACCGACGACCTGCAGGCCGCCGCCGGGCCCCTGATGGCGCGGCCGCTGGACCGGAGCCGGCCGCCCTGGGAGGCGCACGTCCTGGCCGGGCCCGATCCCGGCTCCTTCGCGGTCCTCTTCAAGTTCCACCACGCCCTCGCCGACGGGCTCGGGGCCCTCGCGCTGGCGGCGATGCTCTTCGACGAGGGCCCGCCCCTGCGGGGTCCCGCGCGGCCGGTCCCCGCACCGCAGCCCGGCGGCTCCGTCCTGCGCAGCCTTCCCGGGATCCTGGCCGCCCGGGTCCAGGACGTCGGCCAGGCCCTGGAGATCGGCGCGTCCGTCGCCCGCGCCGGACTGCCCCTCGGCGTCCCGGCGGCCCTGACGGCCGTCGCGGCGCGGACCGGCACCCGCGCGGTCGCCGGCCTCGCGCTCGACCTCGACGACGTCAACCGCATCCGCAAGGTTGCCGGAGGCACCGTCAACGACGTGCTGATCGCCCTGGTCGCGGGCGCCCTGCGGCGCTGGCTGGTGGACCGCGGCGACCCGGAGCCGGAGGGTCCCGGGCCGCGCGCGCTGATACCGGTATCCCGCCGCCGGCCGGGCGGCGCGCAGTACGGCAACCGGCTCTCCGGCTACCTGCTCCGGCTGCCGCTCGCCGAGCCGGACCCGGTGCTGCGCCTGCACCGGGTGCGGACCGGCATGGACCGCAACAAGGAGGCCGGACCCGCCCGCGGGGCCGGTGCCGTGGCCCTGCTCGCCGACCACGTCCACCCGCTCGGCCACCGGCTCGGCGGCCCGCTGGTCGCCCAGGCGGCCCGGCTGCTCTTCGACATCCTGGTCACCAGCGTCCCCCTGCCCGGCTTCACCTTCTCCCTCGGCGGCAGCCGGGTCCGGGAGGTCTATCCGCTCGCCCCGCTCGCCCGCGGCCACTCGCTCGCGGTCGCGGTCTCCACGTACAAGGGCACGGTCCACTACGGCCTGGTCGCCGATGCGGCGGCGGTGCCGGACCTGGCGGCCCTCGCGGAGGCGCTGCGCGCCGAACTCGACGTGCTGGTACGCGAGGTCTCGTAGGAGGAAGGCATGCGTACGACGAGTCGCGCACGCCGCCGATCGGCGGCGTGTCCGGCTGCTGCGCGACCCGAACCGGGGCCGCCGCGCGGGCGCCGGACCGGCAGCCGGGGTCCGGGTGCCGAGGTCCGGGTACCCACCCCGTACCACCGCGCCCGGCAGGGCAACTCGGCCGGGATGGTGCGGGCGGTCGGTGTACTGCGGTGTTTCCCGTACGAGACCGGAGCGGGGCGTGGCGCGCCGGGCGGAGCAGGCACCGGCACCGGTCTCGGCTCCGGCCCCGGCACCCTCCTCGGCACCGGACCCGGCTCAGGCGCCCGCCGCGCCCAGCAGGCCCGTCCAGTCCGGGATCTTCACCGAGCGGCGGCCCAGCGAGCGCCCGAGGTCGGCCTCCGCCGCCTCGATCGCCAGCCAGCCCGGCCACTCCACCGGGTGCAGTCCCGCCGCCCGCAGCGCGTCCAGCGGGTCGCCCGGCAGCTCCCGCCGGGCCAGCGCCCCCGCGTCCTGGAGCAGCGAGGACGCAGTCTCCTTGGCGCAGGGCCGGTTGGTGCCGATCACCCCGGTCGGGCCGCGCTTGATCCAGCCCGCGACGTACTCGCCGACCGAGGCCCGGCCCGCGCGCATCACCCGGCCCGCGGCGTGCGGGACCGTGGCCTTCACGGGGTCGAACGGCAGGCCGGGCAGCGCAACGCCCTGGTACCCCACCGAGCGCAGCACCAACTGCGCCTCGACGTCCTCGTACACGCCCGTCCCGGTGACCCCGCCCCGGCCGTCCGGGGCGGTCCGCTCGAAGCGCATCGCGGCGACCCGGCCGCCGGGGCCGCCCAGCACCTCCACCGGGCGCAGGTAGAACCGCAGGCCGATCCGGCGCTCTGCGTCGCCCGGGCCCTGCTCCGCCCAGCCGCGCAGCACCTCCAGGTTGCGCCGGGCCACTGCGGGCAGCGCGGCGGCCGCGCCCTGGTCGGCGTACGCGGGGTCGAGCGCCAACTCGGCGGGGTCCACCACGGCGGCCACGCCCGGCAGCGTGCCCAGCTCCCGCAGCTCCTTGGTGGTGAACTTGCCCTGCGAGGGACCGCGTCGGGCCACCATCGACACGGACTTCACCCCGCTGTCCGCGAGGGCGCCCAGGGCCGGCTGCGGCATGTCGGTCGGGGCCAGTTCCGGTTCGCCCCGGGCCAGCATCCGCGTCACGTCCACGGCGACGTTGCCCGCCCCGACGACCACCGCCGAGCCCACCCGGGGCAGGTCGAAAGCCTCGCCCGCGGCGTCCGGGTGCCCGCTGTACCAGGCGACGAAGGCCGTCGCGGAATGCACCCCGGCCAGCTCTTCGCCGGGGATGCCGAGCGTCCGGTCGCGGGCGGCGCCCACGCAGTACACCACCGCGTGGTAGAGCTCCAGCAGCCGTTCGGTGGACAGCTGCGGCCCGCCGACCTCGACGTTGCCGAGGAAACGGATCCGCTCGTCCTCCAGCACGGTGCGCAGGCTGCCCTGCAGCGATTTGATCTTCTCGTGGTCGGGGGCCACCCCGTAGCGCACGAGCCCGTACGGCGCGGGCAGCCGGTCCAGGACGTCGACGCGGACGCCCGGCACCTCACGCTGCTGGACCAGCGTCTGAGCGGCGTAGACCCCGCTGGGGCCCGAACCGACGACGGCGACACGAAGCACGGCGGAGCTCCTCCCGCAGGTGCTCCCAGCATGACACCGGGCCCGGCGGCCGTCAGCCCATCGCGCGCATCCGGTGGATCTCGGCGGTCTGGGTGGCCACCACCTCGTTGGCCATCTCCTCCACGGCCCCGTTGTTCCCGGCGGCCAGCGCCTCGCCCGCCATCTTCACCGCGCCCTCGTGGTGGGCGGTCATCAGGGCGAGGAAGAGCCTGTCGAAGCCGGCGCCCTTCGCCTCGGTGAGCTCCTTCAGCTGCTGCTCGGTCGCCATGCCCGGCATCGCGGCGTGGTCGTGGCCGGCCGGGGCCCCGGAGGGTGCCGGATGGCGGGCCAACCAGCTCTCCATCGCGCGGATTTCGGGCTGCTGGGCGGCCGAGATCCGCTCGGCGAGCCGCTTGACCCCCTCCGCCGAGGCCCGCGCAGGGGCCAGCGCGCTCATCGTGAGGGCCTGCCGGTGGTGTTCGACCATGTGCTGCACGTAGGCCCGGTCGGCCGCGTTGGCGCTGTCGTCGGGCTGCCGCTCGGCGGCTTCCTCGGGGGAGAGGGTACGGGCCTTCTCGCCCGGTCTGCCGGGCGCGATGACCGGCGCCCCGCCGCGCTCCGCCCCGTCGTGGCCGTCGTCGCCGCGGCAGCCGGCCAGGGCGAGCAGGAGCCCCGCGGCAACGACCGCCCCGGTGGTTCGACCGAGTAACCCCTTTGCCATGTCCATGGTAAGTAACATACTTCCGGGGTCCTGGTTCCGTTCCCACCCCGAACGGAATCGACCGGACTCCCATGGGAGGGCACAGTGACCTCGAAGCACACCACCAGAGTGCGGCGCAGGAGCCTGGGAGCGGCCGTGGCCGCGGCCGGGCTGCTCACCACGCTCTTCGCGGCCGGTCCCGCGGCCGCCACCCCCGATCCGGGGGACTTATCGCCGGGCGGCGCCCCGTCCTCGCAGGGTGCGGATCCGGCCGCGGGCCGCGAACTCGCCCCGGGCGAGATCCCCGGCCAGGACGAGATCGTGCACAGCGCCAACGTCAAGCACCTGGCCAACATCCCGAGCACCTACCCGGGCGTCATCAACTCCGACCTCGCCTTCCAGGGCACGTACGCCTACGCCGGCAACTACAACGGCTTCACGATCTACGACATCGGCAACCCCAAGGCCCCGAAGACCGTCAGCCAGGTGCTCTGCCCCGGCGGCCAGAACGACGTCTCCGTCCAGGGGGACCTGCTCTTCCTCTCCACCGACTCCTCGCGCAGCGACGACTCCTGCAACAGCGTCTCGCAGCCCGCGACGGAGAAGTCCTCGTGGGAGGGCATCAAGATCTTCGACATCAAGGACAAGAAGAACCCCAAATACATCAAGTCCGTCGAGACCAACTGCGGCTCGCACACCCACACGCTGGTGCCGGGTGAGCGCGACATCTACCTCTACGTGTCCTCGTACTCCCCGAGCGAGGCGTTCCCCGACTGCCAGCCGCCGCACGACGGCATCTCCGTGATCAAGGTTCCGAAGAAGAACCCCACGCAGGCGGCGGTCGTCGCCTTCCCCGTCCTCTTCCCGGACGGCGGCAACCCGGGCGCGCCCACCAACCCCGGCGTCACCCAGACCACCGGCTGCCACGACATCACCGTGCTGCCGTCGAAGAAGCTGGCCGCCGGCGCCTGCATGGGCGACGGGATCCTCTTCGACATCAGCAACCCCGAGCAGCCCCGGGTCATCGACCGGGTGCAGGACAACGTGAACTTCGCGTTCTGGCACTCGGCGACCTTCAACGAGAAGGCCGACAAGGTGGTGTTCACCGACGAGCTGGGCGGCGGTGGCGGCCCCACCTGCAACGAGGCCACCGGCCCGAACCGCGGTGCCGACGGCATCTACGACATCACCGGCCGCGGCGACCAGCGCAAGCTCGTCTTCCGCAGCTACTTCAAGATCCCGCGCATGCAGGCCGACACCGAGAACTGCGTGGCCCACAACGGCTCGCTGATCCCGGTCGGCGGCGGCCGCGACATCATGGTCCAGGCCTGGTACCAGGGCGGCGTCTCGGTATGGGACTTCACCGACTCCGCGCGGCCGAAGGAGATCGGCTACTTCGAGCGCGGCCCGCTCACCACCGACAAGCTCGGCCTCGGCGGGTCCTGGTCGGCGTACTACTACAACGGCCACATCTACTCGAACGACATCGTCAAGGGCCTCGACGTGCTGCGGATCGACGACTGGCGCACCGAGAGCGCGAAGTGGGTGTGGATGGACCGGCTCAACGTGCAGAGCCAGCCCGAATACCACTGACGCCGGCGGTGTCAGCCCCTTGAGGGAAACGTTCCGCCGGGCGGCCCGCCGTCCGGCGGGACACCGAGCTCCCAGTCCAGCCCGTAGCGCTGGAACAGCTCGGCCCGCAGCCGTGCCAGGGGCATCGGAGCCCCCGGCAGCAGGACCGCGACCACCGCGCCCATCAGCAGCGCCCGCAGCAGCGGGTAGTCGGTGTCCACGTCCGCCGAGCCGTACCGCGTGACCGTGTCCCGGAGCAGCTCCGCCAGCCGCTGTTGCTCCGGGCACTGCACGAAACCCTCGGCCTGCAGGATGCCCGCCATGTGCATCCGCATCAGCAGCGGCTCGTCCCGGGCGAGCCCGAGGACCGCGTCGACCGCGCGGGCGAGCCGCTCGCGGCCGTCGTCGCTGCGCGGCTCCCGCTCCAGGGCCGCGTCCAGCGTGAGGTGCATCAGCCGGTGCACCGCCGACTGCAGCAGCTGTCGCTTGCCCGGGAAGTAGTACGAGACCAGGCCGCGGGCCGTGCCCGCCCGGTCGGCGATGTCGCCGAGCGTCGTGGCCTCGTAGCCGCGCTCGGCGACGAGTTCGACCGTGGCCTGGAGCAGCCGCTCCCGGGAACGTCTGCGCAATTCTTCATTGACCGATGCGCTGCGCGGGGACATGCTTACTCCTGCGTTGACTGGCTCCCGGCCAATATACTCAGCGCACGGGGTCGCCTGCTCTGGGCGACGCGGGGGATCGCCCAGAGCAGGGACGCCCACACCTCACAGGACGACGGGTTTCGGCCCACCCGGCCCCGGCCTCCGAGCGCACCCGCACGAGGTGGGAGCCGCGGTGGGAGACGGCCTGCGCGTGCAGACCCCGCGCGGACACCGGCGAGCAGCGCGCGCCCGGCCGATCCCGGCCGCTGCAACTGATCGATCCGCATGCCGATCCGTTTTCCGGTCCGTTTGCCGGTCCGCCCGTCGAGACGGATGCCCACACTCCGTCAGTGGCGTGACAAGCTCGGCGAGTTGACCGTTTCCACGCTGTACGAGGGGGTCCCCCATGGCATACGAGACCGTTGCACATGAAGTGGAGATCGCGACCGGCGACGCCGCACCGATGACCGCGTACCTGGCCCGCCCGGCGGGGTCCGGCAGCCACCCGGCCGTGCTCGTCGGCTCGGAGCTCTGGGGGGTGACCGAGGACGTCCGCGGCATCGTCCGGCAGGTCGCCGCGCTCGGCTACGTCGCGATCGCCCCGAACCTGTACCACCGCTCCGGCGCCGAGACCGCCGCCGGCCTGACCGAGAGCGCCGCCAACCGGGAACGCGCCTTCGAGCTGCTCGGGCAGCTGACCCGGGACGGCGTCGAGGGAGACCTGCGCGCCGCCATCGCCCACGTCCGCGCCCACGAGCAGGCCGCGGAGCAGACCGCGGTGCTCGGGTTCAGCCTGGGCGGGCACATCGCCTACTTCGCGGCCACCCGGCTCGACCTCGCGGCGGCGGCGATCTTCTACCCCGGCTGGCTGCCCGTCGCGGGCACCGCGCTGAGCCGTCCCGAGCCGCTGCTCGAGGCCACCGGCGCCCTTGCCGAGCGCGACGTGCGGGTGCTCCTGTTCTTCGCGGAACTCGACCACGTCATCGACGCCGGGCAGCGCGCGCAGATCGCCGACGCGCTCACGGCGGCCGGTGCACGGCACGAGGAGATCGTCTATCCGGGGGCCCGGCACGCCTTCTTCTTCCCCGGGCGCGAACCGTACGACAAGGCCGCCGCCGAGGACTCGTGGGCGCGGGTGCGCGAGCTGTTCGCCACCGAACTCGGCCGGTAGGACGCCGGGCTCCCGCCCGGCACCCGGCCGGGCGGGATCAGGTGATGGCGCTCAGCCCCGGCATCAGGGCCACCACCAGCGGTACCGCCGGGACCAGTGTGGCCAGTGCCGTCAGCAGCAGCCGGCGGGCCGCCGACAGCCGGGGGGCCGCCGACAGCAGCCGCCGCACCCGCTCCGAGACGTGCGGCTGCGGGCTCGGGTAGGGCCCGAAGACCCCCCGGTCCTCGTTGAGCCCGACCAGCGCCAGCGCGATCGTCAGCCTCCCGAACCGCCGCGAGGCCACGTCGTCGGCGGCGAGCTCGACGAGCCGGTGCATCTCCGCCTCGAACGCCGCGAACACCGGCACCTGCGGGAATCCCCCCGCCAGCGCCCGCGAGCAGTGCAGCAGCCAGTCGTGCCGGGCCTCCGCATGCCCCTGCTCGTGCGCCAGTACGGCGTCCAGCTGGCTCCCCTTGAGCCGCCCGAGCGCGGCCGTGGTCACCACCAGCTGCGGCGCCGCACCCGGCAGCCACCACGCGTCGGGCCGCGTCCCCTCCAGTACGACGAGCCGCGCACCGGCCCCGGCCGGGTCCTCCCCGGGCAGCAGCGGCGCCCGTACGAGCAGTTCGGCGCCCTGCGTCCGCCGCCGGGCCCGGGCCCGCAGCACCTCCCGGGTCAGCCGGGCCCCGGTCCACAGCCCGCCGCCCGCCAGCGCCAGCGCGGTGCCCACGGCCCACGGGCCGCCGGTCGGGCCCAGCGCGTACGCGTCGACCACCCCGTGCGGGGCCGCTGCGAAGAGCCGGCCCCGGACCGCCAGCCAGGCGGCGGCCGCGCTCAGCACCATCGACAGCGCGAAGCACAGGAGCACCGCGCCCACCACGCACTGCCACACCCACAAGGCGACGACGGGCTCACGCTCGGGCCATTCGGCCCGGGCCAGCAGACGGGGGGCGAGCACCGCGGTCAGGGCGCCGAGCAACAGGAGTGCGGCGGGGACCATCATGTCCGCCAGCCTATGAGCGTGGGGCTACCTGCGGGTACGGGCTTTCGGGATTGGTGACGCAGGACACGTTTGCCCGCCGGGTCACAGACTCAGCAGCATCGCCAACATCCCCATTCCCATGGCGAGTCGGCAGGCCCGCGTCAGCTCCGCGGGCAACACCTGCGGCCCGTCCGGGACCGGCTGCGCACCCCCGCCCGCCGTCACCAGCCGCGCCCCGCCGAGCAGCACGTACCCCGCGAAATAGAGGAGCAGCGCCCCGGTGACGAGCGGCGGGCCCCCGCCGTGCCCGTGACCGGCGGCCATCGTCAGCGCCATGTACGCCATGGCCAGCGAGCCGACCAGGTGGTGCGCGTGGTGCACCCCGCCCCGCAGCAGCCACAGGGCGTGCAGCGAGGCCCCGCAGAAGACGGCCAGCAGGATCCCCGGCCCCCACGGCCCGATGCCCGACGGTACGGCCATCACCGCCATCCCGAACCCCATCAGTGCCTCGCCCGCCGTCCCGCCGCGCGCCTCCCGGCCCGATCTGCGTACCCGCCGCAGGCAGTACGCACCGCTCACGGCGCACAGCAGCACGAGCAGCCAGGCGGAGAGGGAAGCGGGAAGGGACATCGCGGGACCGTGCACGGCGGAACCTCCCGGTTCGTCGGCGTCACGGGAAGAGATGCCCCGGCCCGGACGCCCGCACGCCGCCCCGGGTTAGGCTCTCCGTGCCGCACCGGGCATGTCATATGCCGCCGAGCAGAACGGAGCCCCCGATGTCGACCGCCCACCCCACCGCCCTGAGCTTCCGCAGCGCCGCGGAGGCGGACGTACCGGAAGTGGTGGCGCTCGTCGAGTCGGCCTACCGAGGGGAGGCCAGCCGTGGCGGCTGGACCACCGAGGCGGACTTCCTGGACGGGCAGCGCACCGACCCCGAAGGGGTCCGCGCGATCATCGACTCAGCCGACAGCGTCCTGCTCGTCGTCGAGCGCGCAGGCGCTCTCGTCGCCTGCTGCCAGCTCGAACACCGGGGCGACCACGTCTACTTCGGGATGTTCGCGGTCCGCCCGGGGCTGCAGGGCGGCGGCCTCGGCAAGGAGATCCTCGCCGAGGCCGAGCGCCGCGCCCGCGAGACGTGGGACGCCAAGGAGATGCGGATGACGGTGGTGAACGTGCGGGAGGAGCTCATCGCCTACTACGTGCGCCGCGGCTACCGGCGCACCGGCGAACTGAGCCCCTTCCCGTACGGCGACGAGCGCTTCGGCGTCCCGCTCCGCGACGACCTGGCCTTCGAGCTGCTGGTCAAGTCGCTGTAGCACGGAGCGGGGGCCGGAACCGCGGCCGGGGCGCCCGTCAGGCGATGAACCGGCCCGTGCTGCGGATCTCCGGGAAGTCGGTCGTCGCGCCGTCCAGTTCGAGCGCCCGCGCCACCCGCAGCTGTTGCAGGGTGTTGACGGTCCAGCCGGTCACCCGCAGCCCGGCCGCGTGCACCGACTCCACCGTGTCCAGGGTGAGCTCGCGGATGTTCAGGGCGACCGTCTGCGCACCCACGGCCAGCGCCCGGTCCTCGATGGTCCTGCGGTGGCCCACGTGCATGTCCGCGTACAGGCAGCTGCGCACCCCCGGCACCAGCCGGGCCGTCTCGGCGAGCACCTCGTCGTGGAAGGAAGCCACCTCCACCCGCGTGCTCAGGTCGCGGCGCAGGACCAGCTCCGCCAGCGCCGCGGCGGCGGCCCCGTCCTGGACCGACACCTGGAGCGGGGTCCGGACCGCGTCCAGGACCTCTTCGAAGACCGGGACGTGCTCGCCCTGGCCGGCGTCCAGCTCGCGCAGTGCGGCCAGGGTCAGATCGACGACGGCCCCGGCGCCGTCGGTGGTCCGGTCCACCTCGGCGTCGTGCAGGACGACGAGCACGCCGTCCTTGCTCAGCTGCACGTCCAGCGCGATGACGTCCATCCCGGAACGTTCCGCGCGGACGAACGACCGCAGGGTGTTCTCAGGTTCGACACCCATGACCCCGCGGTGACCGATGGTGAGGAAAGTCAAGGTTCTCTCGCTTCCGTCGACGGCGGCTCCCGCGCGGTCGCGGTGTCCCTACCGGCCGCGCGCGGTGAGGACGCATGCTAGTGCGCCGGGGATGCGATGAGACCGCCCGTGCAGCGCCCGGAACGAGCCCGTCGGCCGGTTCCCGCCAGGGCTGTGCGCCGCCGCACGCCGTGCGGCGGCCCTGCTGCGTCACCCGGGCGTGGGCGCGTCCCCGCCGCCTTGACGATCCGGGTCCGCGGCTGCGGTCCCCGTCCCGGTTCCGGTCCCGGTCCCGTCCAGCTCCGCGAGATCAGCCAGCAGGGCCTCGCCCAGCTCCAGTTCGGCCAGGTGCTGCCGCTCGCTCCAGCGCAGCGCGAGCGCGGGGAAGGCCCACTCCGGCATGTCGCCCGCATGCTCCATGGCCTCCCGTACGGCGGCCAGTTCGCCCCGGGTGCGTTCCAGATGGCCGCCGACCAGCGCGCGCAGCCGCTCCGGCTCGGCGAGGTGACCGAGCCAGATCCGCAGCAGCAGCCCGTGCTTGAGCACCGGGGGACCGGCGTCCGCGGTGTCCGAGGCCCAGCCGGCGAGGGCCTCGCGGCCGGCGTCGGTGATGGCGTAGCGGCGCTTGGCCCGGGCCTCTTCGGGGCCCGAGCGTGCGGAGGCCGCGTACCCCAGCTCCTCGAGCCGGCGCAACTCGGCGTAGATCTGGCTGATGGCCGGGGACCAGTAGAAGAAGCGCAGGGAGGAGTCCGCCCACTTCTTCAGCTCGTACCCGGTGCGCTCCCCGGGAAAGGACAGCAGCCCGAGCACCGCCCATGCGGTCGGCGGAAGGTCTTGCTTCTTCGACGTATGACTACTAGTCATATTGCGAATTGAAGTGTGGCCGGGTACGGGACGCAACCCTGGAGGCATCGTGAAATTCTCCGTGATCTTCGAAGCTCAGCTCGCCGACCCGACCGTGGAGCGGGAGCACCAGGTCATCCACGACTGCGTGGAGCAGGCCGTGCTCGCCGAGCACATGGGTTTCGACCGGATCTGGGCCGTCGAGCACCACTCCCTGAAGTGGTATTCACACCTGAGCGCCCCGGAGGTCTTCCTGACCTGGGTCGCCGCCCGGACGCACACCATACGCATCGGCCACGGCGTCGTGTGCATGCCCTTCAACTTCAACCACCCGGTCCGGGTCGCCGAGCGGGCCGCCATGCTCGACCTGCTCTCCGGCGGCCGCCTCGACCTCGGCGCCGGGCGCGGCGGCACCGAGCAGGAGACCTCCCTGTGCGGGGTCGACAGGGAGCGCACCACCCGGGAGGTCGAGGAGGCGCTGCGGATCATCGGCAAGGCCTGGCGGGAGGAGGAGCTGGAGTACCACGGAGAGCTGATCGACATCGCCCCGCACCCGATCCTGCCCCGGCCGCGGCAGACCCCGCATCCGCCGCTGTTCCTGGCGTGCAGCCGCGCCGAGACCCTGGTGCAGGCCGCGGAACTGGGCGTCGGGGCGCTGGTGATGGGCTTCGCCGGGCCCGAGTCCATCGCCGGGATGCGGGCCGTGTACGACGGGGCGGTCGCCGGCCGGGACGGCGCCCGCTTCGTCTCCGCCGCGGTCAACGACCACTTCTCGGTGCTCTGTCCGACCATCGTGCTCGACGACCCGGCCGAGGCGCGCCGGATCGGCATCCGGGGCCAGCGGTTCTTCGCCCAGTCCATCGGCCACTGGTACGGCGGCGCCGGCATCCCGGACGAGGCCGTGGTCGCGGGCGCCGACGAGGCGGCGGAGATGCGCAGGGCGGCCGAGCAGGCGGTGGCCCGGCTGCACGAGCAGGACATCCCGGTGCGGCCCACCTCGACGGCCACGTTCCGTGCCGATCACGCGTACGGGAGCGCCGGCGACGCCATCGCGTACGTCCAGCGGCTCAAGGAGGCGGGGGCGGACGAGATCATGTGCCTGATCCAGATGGGCACGGTGCCGCAGGAGGCCTGCCTGGAGACCCTGAGGCAGTGGGGCGAGAAGGTCATCCCGCACTTCCGTACGGCCTGAGCGCGCGCCGCCCGGGCGAACCGGGGCGGGGCATGACGGCGGCGTGACGGACGTCACCCGCCCGCCCCGCGGGTGGCCGGCGGCCCCGCGGGGCCGCCGGGCCGCGGTCCGCTCCGCGGCGGGGCCGCGTACGCAATCCGGCCACGCCCGGCCGGTCTTGTGGATCCGCGCACGGCTCCCCGCTACCGGCGGAGAACTTGACGAAAGGGACGAAACTATCAATCGAACGGTGAGCGGCGGGAAGAATTACGGTGTCGACGGGGGTCGCGCAGGATAATTTCCCGAACACCCTCTTGAGCGGGACAGGCTTGCATGCATACGCTGTCATGACGCGAGGTTCTCCTGTGGAGGAAGTGACATGACGGAAATTCTTGTGCCGGGTTCTGGCGGTGCGGTGATAACCGCCGGTGCGCGGGTGGTCGACCACCCCGCGTGGCCCGAGCTCAAGGCCGCCGTGGAGGAGATCCGCCCCTGGCAGGCCAAGGACGGCTCCATCGACTTCGAGGCCGCGGACGCCCCCGCCCCGGCCGTTGTCGAGGCCGCCGTCGAGCGGGTGGTCGGCGCCGTCGAGGCGCTGTCGCCGCTGCTGCCGCACGCCACCGCGTACCACGGCGCGCTCGTCTCCGACCTGCGCAAGTGGGTCGCGGACGGCTTCAAGGTGCCGGACTTCCTGGACTCCCTGCTGGCCTTCCACCCGGCCGCCGAGCGTGCCGACGGGCTCCAGCACCTGGTCGTCTTCCCCATGTACACGCAGAACGGCAACCTCGACCGCAACTTCGAGGCCGTCGTCCTCAAGATGGTGTGGCCCGAGTGGCTCTCCGAGCTGGAGCGCACCCGGTACGACAACCCGCTGTTCCTCGGCATCACCTTCGAGGACTTCACCCCGGGCTACGACACCCACTCCGCCGTGCTCTTCCCGGAGACCATCGCCGTCCGCGAGGCCCCCGAGCGCTTCACCTGGGGCGGCATCTTCTGCGACCGCGAGGCCGCCCGCTACCGCAAGGTCACCGCGGCCGCCGTCGACACCCTCGGCATCGAGCTGCCCGAGGACATCGCCCGCATGGTCGAGGACCAGGAGCGCTGCGAGAAGGCCTTCGTCCTGTGGGACATGGTCCACGACCGCACCCACAGCCACGGCGACCTGCCGTTCGACCCCTTCATGATCAAGCAGCGCCAGCCGTTCTGGATGTACGGCCTGGAGGAGCTGCGCTGCGACCTCACCGCCTTCAAGGAGGCCGTGAAGCTGGAGTCCGAGGGCAACGAGCACGGCCGCGACGTGCAGTACGCCGTCCTCTTCGACCGGATGTTCCGCTTCCCGGTCTCGGGCGACCGCAACCGCAACTACGACGGCCTCGGCGGCCAGCTGCTCTTCGCGTACCTCCACAAGCACGACGTCGTGCGCTGGACGGACAACAAGCTGAAGATCGACTGGATGCGTGCCCCGCAGGTCACCAACCAGCTGTGCGCCGAGATCGAGGACCTCTACCGGGCCGGCATCGACCGCCCGAAGCTCGTCCACTGGTTCAAGGCGTACGAGCTCGTCTCCACCTATCTCGCCCCGCACCCGGGCTCCAAGTGGGCCAAGGGCCCCGACGCCCTCGACCTGACGCAGCCGCCGCGCAAGCTCGTGGACGACGTGCTTCCCGACGAGTTTCCGCTGAGCATGTTCTATGAGGCGCTCGCCAAGAAGCTCAAGGGAGTGATCGCCTCCACGAAGGGCATCACTGCAGTGAACGCCGATTCGGTCGAGCGGGTCGCCGCGTGAGCGCTCGCCCACAGGAGGCTGCACAGATGAACAGCGCTGGGAACTCCGGGAACGGCAAGCTCCACGGGGCCGTCGTCGCGGTGGCCGGGGCCGGCGGCCCCGCCGGCCGCGCCGCCCTGCTCCGCCTCGCCGAGGCCGGTGCGGTGGTCGTGGCGGCCGACGCCGACCCGACACGCCTCGCGGAGTCCGTGGACGCGGCCCGCTACGCCCACGGCGGCGCCACCGTCACCGGTGACACCGTGGACCTGCTCGACCTGGAGGCCACCAAGGCCTGGGCCGACCGGACCGAGAAGGAATTCGGCCGCGTGGACGGGCTCGTCCACCTCGTGGGCGGCTGGCGCGGCAGCACCACCTTCACCGACACGGACCTCGCGGACTGGGACTTCCTGGAGAAGCTCCTGATCCGCACCGTCCAGCACACGTCGCTCGCCTTCCACGACGCGCTGCTGCGCAGTGACCAGGGCCGCTACGTCCTGGTCAGCCAGTCCGGCGCGCACAAGCCGGTCGCCAACAACGCCGCGTACAACGCCGGCAAGGCAGCCGCCGAGGCCTGGACCCTCGCCCTCGCCGACTCCTTCCGCAAGGCGGGGGGCGAGGAGGGCCCGGGCGCCGCGGCTGCGATCCTGGTGATCAAGGCACTGGTGCACGACGCGATGCGCGCCGAGCGCCCCAATGCGAAGTTCGCGGGCTTCACCGACGTCAAGGAGCTGGCCGAGGCCATCGCCGGCGTGTGGGAGCGGCCCGCCATCGATGTGAACGGACAGCGTCTGTGGCTCACTCCGCAACCGTGAAAACCGATGCCCGCCGCCACCACGATCCGGCGGTGCGCGGTTTCGCGAGTGACAACTACGCGGGGGTCCATCCAGAGATCCTGGAGGCCCTCGCCCTGGCCAACGGCGGCCATCAGGTCGCCTACGGCGAGGACGAGTACACCGAAAACCTGCAGAAGATCATCCGCAGCCACTTCGGCCCGTACGCGGAGGCCTTCCCGGTCTTCAACGGCACCGGCGCGAACGTCACGGCCCTCCAGGCCCTGACGGACCGCTGGGGTGCGGTGATCTGTGCCGAGACGGCGCACATCAACGTCGACGAGGGCGGCGCCCCGGAGCGGATGGCCGGGCTCAAGCTGCTCACCGTCCCGACCCCGGACGGCAAGCTCACCCCCGAGCTCATCGACCGCCAGGCCTGGGGCTGGGAGGACGAGCACCGGGCGATGCCGCAGGTCGTCTCGATCACCCAGAACACTGAGCTGGGCACGGTGTACACGCCGGACGAGATCCGGGCGATCTGCGAGCACGCGCACGGCCACGGCATGAAGGTCCACCTCGACGGGGCCCGGATAGCCAACGCCGCGGCCTCCCTCGACGTGCCGATGCGCACGTTCACCAACACGGTGGGCGTGGACGTGCTGTCGTACGGCGGCACCAAGAACGGCATGATGTTCGGCGAGGCCGTGGTGGTCGTCAACCCCGACGCGGTCCGGCAGCTGAAGCACATCCGCAAGATGTCGATGCAACTCGCGTCCAAGATGCGGTTCGTGTCGGTGCAGCTGGAGGCGCTGCTCGCCAAGGACCTGTGGCTGCGCAACGCCCAGCACGCCAATGCGATGGCGCAGCGGCTGGCGGCGGGCGTGCGCGAGACCGACGGCGTGGAGATCCTCTATCCGGTGCAGGCCAACGCGGTGTTCGCGAAGCTGCCGCACGAGGTGTCGCGGCGGCTGCAGAAGCGTTACCGCTTCTACTTCTGGGACGAGGTCGCCGGCCACGTGCGCTGGATGTGCGGCTTCGACACCCAGGAGGAGGACGTGGACGGCTTCCTCCAGGCGCTGAAGGAGGAGCTGGCCCGCTAGGTGTCGGCCCCCTTCGAAAAGTGAATAGATATACCCTCGACTGTAAATTCATTGATCTGCGGTCGGGGGTATGTCTATGCTCCGGGCCATGCAGCTGATCCCGCAAAGCCCGGACATCCATGCCTATTTGGCGGCGGACGAGGTCATCGACCACGACCACCCGCTCGTACGGGAAACCGCCGACGCCCTCTGGACCGCCACCAGCGACGCATACTCATACGCAAAGGTCGCCTTCGAGTTCATTCGCGACACCATCCCGCACTCCGCCGACTCCGGGGATCCGCGCGTCTCCTGGCGCGCCTCGGACGTACTGGGCACGCGCAACGGCATCTGCTACGCCAAGTCCCATGCCCTGGTCGCCCTGTTGCGTGCCCGGGGCATCCCGGCCGGCCTCTGCTACCAGCGGCTCGCCGACGACGACGGCTCGAACCCCGCCGTCCACGGGCTGATCGCCCTCCGGCTGCCCGGCGCCGCGGACTGGGCCCGCCAGGACGCCCGCGGCAACAAGCCGGGCGTGGACGCCCGGTTCTCCCTGGACGCCGAGCGGCTCGCCTTCCCGGTACGCCCCGAGCTCGGCGAGGTCGACTACCCCGGGCTGTACGCCGTCCCGCACCCGGCCGCGCTCAAGGCCCTCCAGGACTCCGCCGACCGGCAGGAGCTGTGGCGGAACCTCCCGACAGCCCTGTAGCCGTCGCGGCAGCCGGGGCCCCGCCCTGCCGCGCCACCAGCGCGTGCAGCAGGGCCGCGGCCAGGATCAGTGCGGATATCCCGGCCAGCAGCGCTTGAGGCGGCGCGGCCGCGGCGAAGCCCACGAGGGCGGCGCCGACCGACGCGGCGGTCAGCTTGAGCCCCGCGCCGAGGGTGAACACCTGGGTCCGTACTGCGTCGGGGGCGTACTCCGAGCGGATCCGGAGGGTGGCCGTCAGCAGGGGGCCGTCGCACACCCCGGCGGCGGCGAACAGCACCGCCCCGACGGTCACGGACGGGGCGAACACGGCCGCCGCCAGGGCGGCTCCGGTGCCTGCCATCGCCCAGCGCGCCAAGCGCCCCGGCTCCACGGCCGTGATCCGGCCCAGCGTCAGGGAGCCCGCCAGCGCGCCCACCGCGAAGGCCGTCATCAGCACGCCCCCGGCCCCCGGGCTGCCGAGCCGGGAGGCCAGCAGCACCGAGGTGGTGGTGAGCGTGCCGATACCGACGAAGGCCAGCGTCGTGGCCGAGGTGATCGCCCGCAGCTCCCGGATCCGCCACAGGGCCGCGAGCCCGGCGCCCAGACCGGCCGGGGGAGGGCTCGGCAGGGCCGCTGCGGGGTTCGCGCCCGGGTGCGTCCCGCCGTTCGGCCCGCCGTTCGCCCCGGAATCTGGCCCGGCGTCCGCCACCGGGCCCGGCCGCGGGGTTCCGTACGGGAGGGTCGTGGCCAGTGCCGCCGCGAGCGCGCCGGCCAGTGCGAGCGCCGCCATCGCGGGCGCGGCCGAGCCCAGTGAGGCGGCCAGGCCCACCACCGCCGGGGCGGTGACCGCGGCGGCGGTGTAGGTGGACGCGTCCCACGCGTACGCCCGGTCCCGCGCGGCCCCCGCCGGGACCAGGCCGGCGACCAGGCTGGACATCCCGCCCGTCACCATCGGCCCGCAGCTGCCGCCCAGCAGCGCCACCGCGAGCACCAGCGGCGCCGGGGCCCGGCCCAGCAGCACGGACAGCGCCGCCACCGCGCAGGTGAACCCGGCCAGCGCGCCCACGTGGAACAGCCTCGGCCGCCGGGTCCGGGCCGCCGCCGCCCCGGCGAGCGGAGCCGCCAGTACGTGCGGCGCCAGCCAGGCGGTCAGTACGAAGGCCCCGTGCGCGGCGCTCCCGGTGCGCTCGAGGGCGAGCAGGACCACCGCGAGGCTCATGCCCTCCGAGGCGAACCGCGCGGCCAGCGCGGCGGCCACGTACCGCCCGAACCCGTGCATCCCCGGACCCTCCCCGCAGTGTGTAACGTGATAGCGGCACAAGACGTTACGCCATACCGTTGTAGAGCGAAAGGATCCTGGGATGACCGATTCCGCGCAGGGGTTCTCGGTGGGCCGGCGGCTGATCGATCTCGCCGAGGCGGTCCGCGTGGACCCCGGCCTCCCGCGCGCCGAGCTCGCGGCGCTCCTCGCGCGGCACGGGGAGCACCCCGCGGACCTCGCGCAGGAGGTCTTCACCGAGGCCGACGCGGCCGAACTGAGGGCCGCCGCCCGGCGGATGGGCGCCGTCCTCGCCGAGACCGATGAGGACCGCGCCGCCGAGGCCCTCAACGCGCTGTTCGCGCAGTACGGCACCCGGCCCCGCCTGACCCGGCACGACGGCCACCCCTGGCACCTGCACGTGGACCGGGGGGAACAGGCCGGCTGGGGCGAGTGGTTCCTGGCCTCCGGGGCCCTGGCGCTCTCCCACCTGCTCACCGAGTACGGGCGGATCGCGTGGGGCGCCTGCGCCGCCGAGGGCTGTGGGCGGTTCTTCCTCGGCGCCGGGCCCGGCAGCGCCCGCCGCTACTGCTCCACCACCTGCGCCACGCGTGCGCGGGTCGCCGCGCACCGGAGGCGCAAGCGCGCGGAGGTGGTCGGGAGCGCGGAGGCTTCCGGGCAGGCGTAGGCGGCCGGACGGGCGGAGGTGGCCGGCCCGGGCGGGCGAGGTGATAGGAAAGTTTCCTGTCGGATAACGTTGTCAACTTGGCATGCCCATGGGTACTTTCGGCGGCAGGAATTCCCCGTTCCCCCCCACCTCCGACCGGAAGGCGCTCATGCGTTACGGAGTCCCCGCCGGGCTGGCCGCCCTCGCACTCGGCTTAACCGCGGCCCTGACCCTCACCCCCACCGCTCACGCCGGCCCCCCACGGCCCGCCCCGGCTGCTGTCGCCCCCGCGCAGTTCGCCCACCCCGGAGTCCTGAACAGCCGCGCCCAACTGGACTTCGTACGCACCAAGGTGCAGGCCGGAGAGCAGCCGTGGAAGGGAGCGTTCGATGCGATGCTCGCCAGCCCTTACGGCTCCCTGTCACGCACACCCAAACCGCGCGCCGTCGTCGAGTGCGGCTCGTACTCGAACCCGGACATCGGCTGTTCCGACGAGCGCGAGGACGCCATTGCGGCGTACAGCGACGCACTCGCCTGGTACATCACCCGCGACGCCAAGTACGCGAAGAAGTCGATCGAGCTGATGGACGCCTGGTCCGCGAAGATCAAGGACCACACCAACAGCAACGCCCCGCTGCAGAGCGGCTGGGCGGGCTCCACCTGGCCGCGCGCCGCCGAGATCGTCAAGCACACGTACACCGGCGGCTGGCCGGGCCAGGGGCGGTTCGCGACCATGCTGCGCGACGTCTACCTGCCCGAGGTCATCAACGGCAAGCCGAACAGCAACGGCAACTGGGAACTGATCATGATGGACGCCGCCGTCGGCATCTCCGTCCATCTCGACGACCGCGCGAGCTACGACAAGGCCATGGCCATCTACCTCGGCCGGGTCCCCGCGTACTTCTACCTGGCCTCCGACGGCCCGCAGCCCAAGTATCCGCCGCGCTCCTCCATCGACACCCGCAGCGAGCTGGTCGACTACTGGCACGGCCAGAGCACGTTCGTGGACGGCCTCGCGCAGGAGACCTGCCGGGACTTCGGCCACACCGGCATGGCGATCGCCGCGACCATGCACGTCGCCGAGACCTCGCGGATCCAGGGCCGCGACCTCTACCCGGAGTTCAAGGACCGGTTCCGCAACGCACTCGGCTTCCACGCCGCGTACGAGCTCGGCGCGCCGGTGCCCTCCTGGCTGTGCGGCGGGAGCCTGACCAAGGGCATCGGCCCGGCGACCGAGGTCGGCTACAACGCCCTGCACACGCGGCTGGGCATCGCCATGGAGAACACCCGCAAGCTGACCGAGGGGCGGCGCCCCGCGGGCACCGAGAACCACTTCGAGGCATGGGAGACGCTGACCCACGCCGAGAACCCCAACTGACGGGCGGGCACGGTACCGCGGCCCCGCCGTAAACAGCGGGGCCGCACCATCACCCGACCCGGTGGTGCGGGATCAGCCCGCTTCCTTGACCTGGGCGGCCGTCGGCGCGGTCCCGCCCAGGTGCGCCGGCAGCCACCAGGAGTCCTCGGAGCCCTTGGGGGCCGCCGGGTAGGCGCGCTGCGCCGCGTCCAGCAGCTCCTGCACCCGCTCGCGCACGCGGCGGGTGATCGCCCCGGCGTACTGGTCGGTCGGCGCCTCGATGGGCTCGCCCACCCGCATCGTCACCGGGATGTGGCTGCGCTTGAGGTTCTTCGGACGGCCCTTGGTCCACAGACGCTGGGTGCCCCACAGCGCCACCGGGATCAGCGGGACGCCGGCCTCCTGGGCCATGCGCGCGGCGCCCGACTTGAAGCTCTTGAGCGTGAACGACTGGGAGATCGTCGCCTCCGGGAACACGCCGATGATCTCGCCGGCGCGCAGCGAGTCGAGGGCGTGCTGGTAGGCCGTCTCACCCTGCTTGCGGTCCACCGGGATGTGCTTCATCGCGCGCATCAGCGGGCCGGACACCCTGTGGCGGAACACCGACTCCTTCGCCATGAAGCGGACCAGGCGCTTCTGCGGCCGCGCCGTCAGGCCGGCGAAGATGAAGTCGAGGTAGCCGATGTGGTTCGACACGAGAACCGCCCCGCCCTTGCGCGGGATGTTCTCCGTGCCCTTCATGTCGATGCGGATGTCCAGCGCCCGGAAGAGGGTGTGGGCGGCGCCGATCACCGGAGGGTAGACGAGCTCAGCCATGAGGGGGAGACCCCGCTTTCTGCCTGGGGAGGTACTCCCGGCCGGAAGTTACGGCTGCGTAGGTACGCGGCCCTTGGGGATCGTGCCCCATACGCGGGCTGCTGGCCAGTCCAGACGTCTGCGCCCGGGGAGATTCTCGTCACGCCGGGAATGCGGCGCGTGTCCGGGGCGCTCGGATCACCGTACGAACGTGCTTCGATCAGCGTACGAACGTACTTCAATGATGCGGCAACGAGGTCCGCGGCGACGGCGGACGGCCGCCCGGACGCGGCGGACGGGCAGCGGCGACGGGAGCAGGGGTGCGCGAGGACGAGGACGAGGACGAGGGCGGGCGCGGCGCAGGAGCGGTGCGGCCGGACGCCGGGCGGCTGGGCGCGGCGGAACTGGGTGCGGAGCCAGGGGAACGGGCCAGCCTGGTGCAGTTCTCCAGCGCGTTCTGCCAGCCCTGCCGGGCCACTCGGCGGATCCTCGCCGAGGTGGCGGACCTGGTCGAGGGGGTCGCGCACATCGAGATCGATGCCGAAGCCCACCTCGGGCTGGTGCGCGCCCTGGGCATCGAGAAGACACCGACCGTGCTCGTCCTGGATGCCGGGGGCCGGATCGTGCGGCGCGCTGCGGGGATGCCCCGCAAGGCGGATGTGATCGCCGCCCTGGGTGCCGCGGTATGACGGGCGCGCCGGTACGCACGCCCGCACGCAGCGTGACGCGCCTCGCATCTGCCCATTGCGGCTTGACTGTGTACACGGGAGATCGCCAGGCTGGCGGCATGCGGTATGAACTCCTGCTTTACGGGCGGGTCCACGTGGACCTCGTCCGCTACGCGAGCGCGCGTTGTCGGGGCCACTGAACGACCCCGGCCTCCGACCCGATCCGACCGCGCCCGTGCCCGCCGCCTCCGCGGCAGAAGGAAGCACCTCCATGACGGCCCCGACGGCCCCCGCGGCCCAGTCCGCACGATTCAGCTCCGCTCAGCCGGGTTCGCCCGACCTGCTCCGCTCCGTCTTCCGCCGGCATGCCGCCGGAGTGGCCGTGATCACCGCCGACGGCGGGGACCGGCCGGTCGGCTTCACCGCGACCTCGCTCAATTCCGTCTCGGCAGATCCGCCGCTGCTGTCCTTCACGATCGCCACCGGGTCGTCCAGCTGGCCCGCGATACGCGACTCCGAGCACCTCGGCGTCCACATACTCGGCGAGCACCAGAAGGAGCTGGCGGGCCTGTTCGCCCGCAGCGGAGCCGACCGGTTCGGGCCCGCCACGGGCTGGGCCCCGGGTCCGCACGAGGTTCCGCTGCTGGACGACGTGCTGGCGTGGCTGGTGTGCCGCGTCGTGGCGCGGGTGCCGGCCGGGGCGCACCGGGTGATCATCGCGGAGGCCGTGGCCGGGGACCCGGCCGGGGAGGGCCGGCCCCTGCTGTACCACCAGGGTCGCTTCAACGCGTTGCGTGACTGAATCGTCCCTGCTGGGGCGGGTTCGGACGGCGTTGGACAGATCACAGTTCACCGGCCTTGCAACCGTGGAGGACCCAGGGTGTACTGACGAGTAACATTCCCTTCGGAGCGCGGGCCGCCCCGACCGGGATCCGCCCGACAAGGCGCCTATGCTGCCTGCACAAGGCGGTATCAGAAAAAAGACGATGCGGTAGGAGAGCCGGCGTGAGCCTGAGGATCGTTGTCTGTGTGAAGTACGTGCCCGACGCCACCGGCGACCGGCACTTCGCCGATGACCTGACGGTCGACCGCGACGACGTCGACGGTCTGCTGTCGGAGCTCGACGAGTACGCCGTCGAGCAGGCGCTGCAGATCGCCGAAGAGGCCGACGACGCCGAGATCACCGTCCTGACGGTGGGCCCCGAGGACGCCAAGGACGCGCTGCGCAAGGCGCTGTCCATGGGTGCCGACAAGGCCATCCACGTCGAGGACGACGACCTGCACGGCAGCGACGTCATGGGCACTTCGCTCGTGCTCGCCAAGGCGATCGAGAAGGCCGGCTACGACCTGGTCATCACCGGCATGGCTTCGACCGACGGCACCATGGGCGTGCTCCCGGCGATCCTGGCCGAGCGCCTGGGCGTCCCGCAGGTCACCCTGCTCTCCGAGGTCAAGGTCGAGGACGGCACCGTGACGGGCCGACGCGACGGCGACTCCGCGAGCGAGCAGCTGGAGGCCTCCCTCCCGGCGCTCGTCTCCGTGACGGACCAGTCGGGCGAGGCCCGCTACCCCTCCTTCAAGGGCATCATGGCCGCCAAGAAGAAGCCGGTCGAGTCCTGGGACCTGGAGGAGCTGGAGATCGAGTCGGACGAGGTCGGCCTCGAGGGCTCCTGGACCGCAGTCGACTCCGCGGCGCAGCGCCCGGCCCGTACCGCCGGCACGATCGTCAAGGACGAGGGCGAGGGCGGCAAGCAGCTGGCCGCCTTCCTTGCGCAGCAGAAGTTCATCTAAGGCAGCCTGGCCGGCCAGAAGTTCATCCAAGAACCTCAGCCGACACCCTCTCGATCGCCCCCTGACTACTTCGCATTCGCAGGAGCATTCCCATGGCTGAAGTCCTCGTCTACGTCGACCACGTGGACGGCGCCGTCCGCAAGCCCACCCTCGAGCTGCTGACCCTCGCCCGCCGCATCGGCGAGCCCGTCGCCGTCGCCCTCGGCGCCGGTGCCGAGAACACCGCCGCCGTGCTCGCCGAGCACGGTGCGGTCAAGGTCCTCACCGCCGACGCCCCCGAGTTCGCCGAGTACCTCGTCGTACCGAAGGTGGACGCGCTGCAGGCCGCGTACGAGGCCGTCTCCCCGGCCGCCGTGCTCGTCCCGTCCTCCGCCGAGGGCAAGGAGATCGCCGCGCGCCTGGCGGTCCGCATCGGCTCCGGCATCATCACCGACGCCGTCGACCTGGAGGCGGGTGACGAGGGTCCGGTCGCGACGCAGTCCGCGTTCGCCGCGTCCTTCACCACCAAGTCCCGTGTCTCCAAGGGCACCCCGGTCATCACCGTCAAGCCGAACTCGGCTCCGGTCGAGGCCGCCCCGGCCGCCGGCGCCGTCGAGGCCCTCGCCGTCACCTTCGGCGCCCTCGCCACCGGCACCAAGGTCGTCTCCCGCACCCCGCGCGCGTCGACCGGCCGCCCCGAGCTGACCGAGGCCGCGATCGTGGTCTCCGGCGGCCGCGGCGTCAACGGCGCCGAGAACTTCCACATCATCGAGGAGCTCGCGGACTCCCTCGGTGCCGCCGTCGGCGCCTCGCGCGCCGCCGTCGACGCCGGCTGGTACCCGCACTCCAACCAGGTCGGCCAGACCGGCAAGTCGGTCTCCCCGCAGCTGTACATCGCCTCCGGAATCTCGGGCGCGATCCAGCACCGGGCCGGCATGCAGACCTCGAAGACCATCGTTGCCATCAACAAGGACGCCGAGGCCCCGATCTTCGACCTGGTCGACTACGGCGTGGTCGGCGACCTCTTCGCCGTCGTCCCGCAGCTGACCGAGGAGATCAAGGCGCGCAAGGGCTGACCTGCGCTTCTCTTCGTCGCCTGACCTTTGGCTGACCTTCTCGGGGCCGTGTGGTGTTTCTCACCGCACGGCCCCGAGTCGTTTGCCCGTGTCGGTGGAGGGACCATTGACGGGGGCGGAACCTCGACACTAAATTCTGCTATGCGGATCTAAGCTTCCGTGAAGCGGAAAAGAGGAGAGTGCGCGATGGGTCAGCAGGAGAAGGTGGCGACGAGCCTCGCCGGCGCGGTCAGCGAGGGCATCAGTGCCTCCCTCGCGCCGGTGGACGCGGAGCTCGCGCGCCACTACCCGGGCGACCCCGGCACCCGCCAGCCCATCCACACCGTCTACGTGCCCGGTGACGTGTTCGCCGCCGACACCATCCGCTCCTGGGGCGACCAGGCCCTCGCGGCCCTCGACGAGCACGCTCCGGACGCCGCGACCTTCGCCGAGGTGCTCGGCATCAGCGACGAACTGGCCGTACCCGTCTACGACCGCGTCCGCGCCAAGCTCGCCTCCGAGCCCATCGAGGACCTCCGCGTCGACTTCGAGGACGGCTTCGGCGTCCGCTCCGACGAGGAGGAGGACCAGGCGGCCGCCCGGGCCGCCCGCCTCGTCTCCGAGGCCTTCTCCAACGGCACGAACGCCCCGTACATGGGCATCCGCATGAAGTGCATGGAGTCCAACGTCCGCGACCGCGGCATCCGCACCACGGACATCTTCCTGTCCGGGCTGCTGGAGCACGGCGGCCTCCCCGACGGGCTGGTCCTCACCCTCCCCAAGGTCACGTACGCCGAGCAGGTCAGCGCCTTCGTCAAGCTGCTGGAGGCCTTCGAGGCCGCCCGCGGCCTGCGCCCCGGCCGGATCGGCTTCGAGATCCAGATCGAGACCAGCCAGTCGATCGTCGCCTCCGACGGCACCGCCACCGTGGCCCGGATGATCGAGGCCTCCAAGGGCCGCGCCACCGGCCTGCACTACGGCACCTTCGACTACAGCGCCTGCGTCGGCGTCTCCGCCGCGTACCAGTCGAGCGACCACCCGGCCGCCGACCACGCCAAGGCGATCATGCAGGTAGCGGCCGCCGGCACCGGCGTACGCGTCTCCGACGGCTCGACGAACGTCCTGCCGATCGGCACCACCGAGCACGTGCACGAAGCCTGGAAGCTGCACTACGGCCTCACCCGCCGGGCCCTGGCCCGCGCCTACTACCAGGGCTGGGACATGCACCCGGGCCACCTCCCGACCCGCTACGCGGCGGTCTTCACCTTCTACCGCGAGGGCCTCGAGGCGGCTGCCGCGCGCCTGAAGGCGTACGTCGCGAAGATCGAGGGCGACGTGATGGACGAGCCCGCCACCGCCAAGGCTCTGGCCGGCTACCTGGTCCGCGGCCTGGACTGCGGCGCGGTGGGCACGGAGGAGGTCACCGCCCTGACGGGCCTGACCCGCGCCGAACTGGACGCCTTCGCGATCCCCCGCCGCTCGGCGACGCTGACGGCGACCGCCTGACCGCCTGACCGCCTGACCGCCTGACCGCCTGACCGTCGCAACCGCCGCACGGCCCGGCCGACGCGCACCCGCCGGGCCGTGCGGTGTTCACAGCGGACCGACGAGCCACCGGTTCAGGGCCCCGTCCCGGCCCGCGGTGACGAGCAGGCTCCCGTCGGGAGAGAAGGCCAGGCTGTTGACGGACCCGTCGTGACCGGCCAGCGGACTGCCTACGGGCTGTCCGCTCTCCGCGTCCCGCAGCAGCGTCATGCCGTCCTCGCCCACCGAGGCCGGCAGCGTGCCGTCCGGCGAGAAGGCCACGTCGTACACCGGTGGGGCGTGGCCGGTCAGCGGTTCCCCGATCCGGAGGCCGCTCTCGGGGTCGTACAACCGCACGGTGGCATCGGCGCCCGCGGTGGCCGGCTTGCCGCCGTCCGGCGAGAAGGCCACCGACCACACCGTGGCCGTGTGGCCGACGAGCGGCGCGCCGACCCGCTCTCCCGTGCCGACGTTCCACAGGAGGACGGCGCCGTCCGCCCCGGATGTCGCGATGACGCACCCGGCGGGCGCGAAGGCGATCCCGACCGCCTCGTTGCGGTGCGCGGTCAGCGGATCGCCGCAGGGCCGGTCGGCGTCGGCCGGGTCGAGGAACCGTACGGTGCCGTCGGCACCTGCCGTGGCCGAACACCCTTGGTGCTCACGAGCGTTCGGCGCCGAACCCGTACGGTCGGGCTTGATCCGTCCGTGCGTGCCGGTGGCTCGGGCGGCGGTGCAATCGGAGGCATGACCAACATGCCGCCGGACACCGATCCGGACAGCGAGCCGCCGTTCCTGTCACTGCACACCGCCGTCGTGCTCATCGGCGCCCTTCTCATCGGGTTCACCGTCGGCGGGCTGAGTTGCCTCGGCGGCACACCCGCCGCCCTCGCCGTGCTCGCCGCCGCCGGCGGGGCCGTGACCGTGCTGCGGGGGGTGATCCGGTGAGCTTCAGGCGGCCGGGGGGAGTTCGCCCGAGCCGCGGGGGATCAGGCGGGTCGGGAGTTCGATGCGGGCCGGGGGGAGGGCGGCGCCCGCGAGGCGCTGGAACAGGCGGTCCGTGGCCACCCGGCCCAGGGCCGCCGCGTCCTGGGCGACCACCGTCACCCCGGGGCGCAGCAGGTCGGCCAGTTCGAAGTCGTCGAAGCCGACCAGGGCCACCGGCGCCGGATGCCCGGCCAGCACCCGTACCACCGTCACCGTCACGCGGTTGTTCCCGGCGAAGACCGCGGTGACGGGGTCCGGGCCCGCCAGCATCGCCCGGGCCGCCTCCCCGACGCGGTCCGGGGACGTGGAGCCGAGGGCCACCCAGGACTGCGCCACCGGCAGGCCCGCGTCCGCCATCGCCGCGCGGTAGCCCCGCAGGCGTTCCGTCGCCGTGTGGATGCGCGGATGGTCCCCGATGAAACCGATCCGGCGGTGACCGCCCCCGATCAGGTGCGCCACACCGGCGCGGGCGCCGCCGAAGCTGTCCGACAGCACCACGTCCGCGTCGATCCGGCCCGCCGGGCGGTCCACGAACACCGTCGCCACACCCGCCCGCATCTCCGGCTCCAGGTAGCGGTGGTCGTCCCCGGCCGGGATCACGACCAGCCCGTCCACCCGGCGCGCGCACAGTGCCAGCGCCAACTCCCGCTCGCGGTCCGGGTCCTCGGCGCTGGAGCCGTTGACGAGCAGCGCCCCGTGGGCCCGGGCCACCTCCTCCACGGCCCGGTTCAGCGGGCCGTAGAAGGGGTCCGCGAGGTCTTCCAGGACCAGGCCCACGGTGGCGGTACGGCCCTTGCGGAGCACGCGGGCACTGTCGTTGCGGCGGAAACCCAGCGCCTCGATGGCCTGCTGGACCCGCCTCTCGGTGTCCGGGGTGACCCCCGCCTCGCCGTTGACCACCCGCGACACCGTCTTCAGACCCACGCCGGCCCGCGCCGCCACGTCCTTCATGGTCGGCCGGTTGCCGTAACGGGGGCCGGACGGACGGCGGGTCTGCGGCACGGGACGGAAACCTCCTGAGGCGGCGGGGCACGGCTCTGACCTTGAGGATAAGCACTGGGCCGAGGAGCGGGTTTCCGTGGCAGGGTGATGCGGGCAAGCCACTGGGGGCTCCGGACGAGCCATGGGGAGAGGGGTAGACGTGATTGTCTGGATCAACGGCACATTCGGCGCCGGGAAGACCAGCACGGCCCGCGAACTGACCGGGATCCTGCCGGACAGCACCCTGTACGACCCGGAGCTCGTCGGCGACTCACTACGCCAACTGCTGCCGCGCAAACGCCTTGCGGAGGTTTCCGACTACCAGGACCTGCCGAGCTGGCGGCGCCTGGTAGTGGACACGGCCGCCGCGATGCTCGCGGAGCTGGGCGGGGTGCTGGTGGTGCCGATGACGCTGCTGCGGCAGGAGTACCGGGACGAGATCTTCGGCGGGCTCGCGGCGCGTCGGATCCCGGTGCGGCATGTGCTGCTCGCCCCGGCGGAAACGATTCTCCGTGAGCGGATCGCGACGCGGGAGGAGCCGGGGGACCCGCAGGACGTGGACGTACGGGTGCGGCAGTGGGCGTACGACCACATCCCCGCGTACCAGCAGGCGCTGGGCGGCTGGCTCGCGGCGGACGCGCACGTCATCGACAACGGCGGCCTGAGCGTACGGGAGACGGCGGAGCGGATCGCCGAAGCCGTGCGCACGGATGCGGCCCGGGTCTGCGACATCGTGCAGACGCCGGAGCCGACGCGGGAGACGGTGGCGGCGGGGGTTCTGCTGTTCGACGACGAGGACCGGGTACTGCTGGTCGATCCGACGTACAAGCCGGGTTGGGAGTTCCCGGGCGGGGTCGTGGAGGCGGGCGAGGCGCCGGGGTGTGCGGGGGTGCGGGAGGTCGCGGAGGAACTGGGCCTGACGCTGGAGGCGGTACCGGGGCTGCTGGTCGTGGACTGGGAGCCGCCGATGCCCCCGGCGTACGGGGGGCTGCGGCTGTTGTTCGACGGGGGGCGCCTCTCGGCTGCCGCCGCGGCCGGGCTCCGGCTGCCGGGGCCGGAGCTGAGGGCGTGGCGGTTCGTGACGGAGGAGGAGGCGGCGCAGTTGCTGCCCGCCGTGCGGTACGAGCGGTTGCGCTGGGCGCTGCGGGCGCGGGAGCGGGGACGCCCGCTGTACCTGGAGGCGGGCCGACCCACACCGTAGCCGTCCGGGGCGGGCCGGCCGCGGGCAGCGGCGCTGCTGTCCGGCCCCCGCTGCCGGCCCCCGCTGCCCGGTTGCCGCCGGGGCCCACCGGTCCCGGCCACCGCGGGGAGGACCCCCGTCCGGGGGACCTCCGGCGTCTCGAACGCCGGCGGGGCCGGAAACGCGCCGGCCGCTTGGTCCCCCCTGTCAGGGCAGCCCCGCCGGCGATCGGGGCACGGGGGTACATCCCGGCCGGTGGCTTCGGGAAGGTCAGTGCGGAGCCCGGGAAGCGGAGAAGGCCGCGGCGGGAGGAAGCCCCGCGCGGCGGCCACGTTCCGCCGCGCAGTGGTTATGGGAGGGACGGCTCCGCCGTCGCGGCCGTGCGGAGGACGGCCGCCGTGTCCGTGGTCAGGGGGTCGCCGTGGCCGAAGCAGGCCACCGACGGGGACAGCGCCGCCAGGCGGCGGAAGGAGGCCCGGGCCTCGTCGCGGTCCACGTTGAAGACGCCGAGCATCACCTGGCCCACCCCCGCGATGCAGTCGCCCGCGAACAGCACGCCGTGGCGCGGCAGGTGGATGCCGATGCTGCCCGGCGTGTGGCCCGGGGCGTGGACCACCACCGCGCCGTCGCCGAACGGGAGCACCTCGCCGTCCCCGACCTCGCGGTCGACCCGCGTCGGCGGCGCCTCGGGGACCGTCAGGCCGTGCTCGTACAGCGGGAGTTCCCAGTCGAGCAGGACGGGCTCCGGCACCGGGAGCTCGCCCCGGATCACCGGGGCCTCCAGCCGGTGCGCCACGACCTCCGCGCCCCAGCGGCCGGCGAGTTCGTCCGCGGCGCCGATGTGGTCGCGGTGGCAGTGGGTCAGGACGATCCGCTCCAGCCGCTCCGGGCTCAGCCCGAGGGAGCGGACGGCCTCCTCGATCACGGCCGCGGATCCGGCGTGGCCGGAGTCGATCAGGGTCAGGGCCTCGCCGTCGCGCCACAGGTACGCCTGGCCGATCGGGAAGCGGAGCATGTGGAGCCGCTGGGGGAGCACTTCTATGAGATCCATGCCCCGAACGTACGTACGCAGACTCCGCCCCCGGCCTGTTTTTCACCGGGAGCGGAGTTCGCCCGTAGCGCAGGTCAGCCGCGCTTGGACTCCGCGTAGTTGACGAGGAACAGGGCCTCCGCGACCGAAAGGCGCTCCAGCTCCTGCGGCGAGACGCTCTCGTTCACCGCGTGGATCTGGGCCTGCGGCTCGCTCAGCCCGATCAGCAGCATCTCCGCCTCGGGGTAGAGCGACGTCAGCGTGTTGCACAGCGGGATCGAGCCGCCCATGCCCGCGATCTGCATCTCCTGGCCCGGGTACGCCACCTCCATGGCCGCGGCCATCGACGCGTACGCCGGGCTGCTCGTGTCCGCCTGGAAGGGCTGGCCCTGGCCCACGACCTCGAGTTCGAGGTGCGCCTGCCACGGGGTGTGCGCCACCAGGTGCGCCTCCAGCAGCTTGATGGCCTCGGCCGTGTCCACGCCCGGCGGCACGCGCAGGCTGATCAGCGCGCCGGCGCTCGCGTGCACCGACGGGGTGGCGCCGACCACCGGCGGGCAGTCGATGCCGAGCACGGTGACGGCCGGGCGGGCCCACAGCCGGTCCGCGATCGTGCCCTCGCCGATCAGCTCGACCCCGTCCAGCACCTTCGCGTCGGCGCGGAAGTCCGCCTCCGGGTACTGCAGGCCCTCCCACACCGCGTCCGAGGCCAGGCCGTCCACCGTGGTCGAACCGTCCGCCGTGCGCAGCGAGTCCAGCAGCCGGATCAGTGCGGCCAGCGCATCGGGGGCGACACCGCCGAACATGCCGGAGTGCAGGTTGCCGCCGAGAGTGTTGATCTTCACCTTGATCAGGGTCATCCCGCGCAGCGTGGCCGTCACCGTCGGCAGGCCGAGCCGGAAGTTGCCCGCGTCGCCGATGACGATCGTGTCGGCGGTCAGCAGCTCCGGGTGCGCCTCGGCGTACTGCTGCAGACCGCCGGTGCCCTGCTCCTCCGAGCCCTCGACGATCACCTTCACGCCCACCGGCACGCCGCCGTTGGCCTTCAGCGCGCGCAGCGCCAGCAGGTGCATGATGAACCCGCCCTTGCAGTCCGCGGCGCCGCGCCCGTACCAGCGGCCGTCGCGCTCGGTCAGCTCGAAGGCGGGGGATATCCAGGCGGCGTCGTCCAGCGGCGGCTGCACGTCGTAGTGCGCGTACAGCAGAACGGTCGGCGCACCCTCCGGACCGGGCAGGAAGCCGTACACCGACTGGGTGCCGTCCGGGGTGTCGAGGAGGGCCACGTCCTGGAAGCCCTCGGCGCGCAGCGCGTCGGCCACCCAGTTCGCCGCGCCCTCGCTCTCGCTCCGGGGGAACTGCGCCCAGTCCGCCACCGACTGGAAGGCCACCAGCTCGCTCAGCTCCTGCTTGGCGCGGGGCATCAGCGAGGCGATGGTCTCGGCGATCGGATTCTGGGACATGGGCACGCTCCTCTTGGGTGCGACGTTGTGTACGTGTAAGCCGCCCGCATCCGCGTCGTGGGCGTATACGGGGTACGGCGAAAGACAGTCCCGATCCTCGCACAGCAGGACGGGGCGGACTCGCGCCGTAGGATTTCCATGCATCGGAGCAACCGCATGATCAGGAGCAGCAACACATCGTGAGCAGCGACGACAGCACCGTCGGGGGACCCGACTCAGCAGCACGGCAGGCCGCTCAGGGGGCGGGGGACGGGGTGGCCGGGGGCACCGGTGAGGTGTGGGACGTGGTCGTGGTCGGGGCCGGACCGGCCGGCGCCTCGGCCGCATTCGCGGCGGCGACGGCCGGGCGGCGCGTACTGCTGCTGGAGAAGGCCGAGCTGCCCCGGTACAAAACCTGCGGCGGCGGGATCATCGGCCCGTCGCGCGATGCCCTCCCGCCCGGCTTCGTCCTGCCGTTCAAGGACCGCGTCCATGCGGTCACCTTCTCGCTGAACGGGAAGCTGACCCGGACCCGCCGTTCCCGGCAGATGCTGTTCGGGCTCGTCAACCGGCCGGAGTTCGACGCCGCGCTGGTCGCCGAGGCCGAGAAGGCCGGAGCCGCCGTCCGTACGGGTACGGCCGTCGCGCGGGTCGAGCAGCACGGGGCGGCGGTGCCCGACCGGCGCACGGTCGCCGTGGTGCTCGCCGACGGGGAGACCGTCCTGGCGCGCGCGGTGGTCGGCGCGGACGGCAGCGCGAGCCGGATCGGCGCGCACGTCGGGGTCGAGATGGACCAGGTGGACCTCGGCCTGGAGGCGGAAATCCCGGTTCCGGAGACGGTCGCGGAGGACTGGAAGGGGCGCGTTCTCATCGACTGGGGCCCGCTGCCCGGCAGTTACGGCTGGGTCTTCCCCAAGGGAGACACCCTCACCGTCGGGGTCATCTCGGCGAAGGGCGACGGCGCCGCGACCAAGCGGTACCTGGAGGACTTCATCGCCCGTCTCGGACTCGCCGGCTTCGAACCCGCGGTCTCCTCCGGGCACCTGACCCGCTGCCGCAAGCCCGATTCGCCGCTCTCGCGCGGCCGGGTCCTGGTCGCGGGCGACGCGGCCGGACTGCTGGAACCGTGGACCCGGGAGGGCATCTCGTTCGCGCTGCGCTCGGGCCGGCTGGCCGGGGAGTGGGCCGTGAAGATCTCCGAGGCGCAGGATGCGGTGGACGCGCGCCGCCAGGCGCTCAACTACGCGTTCGCGGTCAAGGCCGGACTGGGCGTGGAGATGGGCATCGGCAAGAGCATGCTGACGGCCTTCGCGGCCCGGCCGGGGCTGATGCACGCGGCGATCACCGGCTTCCGCCCGGCGTGGCGGGCCTTCGCCCGCATCACCCGGGGTGCGACGACGCTGCCCGACCTGGTGCGGACGCACCCGATGGCCCGCAAGGCGCTGCACGCCCTGGACGCCAGGCAGGCGCGGAACCGGGCGCAGGGACCGGAGTAGGGCCGGGGCCAGGGCCGGAGCCGGGGCCGGAGCCAGGGCCGGAGCCAGGGCCAGGAGAGGGAGAAGGCCCAGGGCGGGCGCAGAGGCCGGGGCCAGGCCCAGACCCGGGAGCGGGGCCGGTGGGGCTTTTTCCGGGGCCCGCGTACCGACGATGGTGGTGGTCTTGCCCGGATGTGCGGGCAAGACCACCGCTGCTTTGGTACGGGCTGTCGGGCGGCGCGGGATGCGCCCTGCCCGTCAGTTCGACACCGTGATCCGGAAGACCGGGTGGTCGCCGGCCGCCGCCTGGATCTCCGCGTCGGAGGAGTCCGCGGTCACGCCCTGGAAGAACCGGTTGACCTCCCAGCCCCACTTCACCAGGTAGGCGCGCAGTACGGCGGCCTTCTGCACCGGGTCGGTGAGCTCGGTGACCGTGAAGGTGCGCACCTTGCGGCCCACGCGCAGCTCGCCGCCGCCCGCCACCCGCATGTTGCGGACCCACTGGGAGTGGCCGCGCGCCGACACCAGGTACTGCTCGCCCTCGTAGGTGTGCGGATTGACCGGGATCCGCTGCATCTGGCCGGACGTGCGGCCGCGTACCGACAGCTCGGCGGTGCCGGCCAGGCTGATGCCGAGCCGGGCCAGCTTCCCGAAGAGGGAGTTGAAGCGGGTGGCGAGCGGGCTGGCCGAGACGTAGTACGGGGTGGGCGCGCTCATGACTGCCTCCGGGGCTATTGGGAGAGCGGTGCTCTCGCTTGAGACCAGTGTGCACGGATCGCTGCACCAAAGCAAGAGCGGTGCTCTCTGAATGTATCGGCGATTCCATTTTTGGGCACCGCTCTCCCTTCGTGGCACACTGCTCGTATGAGTACCGTGCGCGGGGCCCGGGAGCGGGCCCGTATCGAGGTCACCGCCGCCATCAAGGACGAGGCGCGCCGCATGCTCGCGGCCGAGGGCGCCGCCAAGCTCTCACTGCGCGCCGTGGCACGCGAGCTCGGCATGGTCTCCTCAGCCCTGTACCGCTACTTCCCCAGCCGCGACGAGCTCCTCACCGCGCTCATCGTCGACGCCTATGACAGCGTCGGCGCCGCCGCCGAGCAGGCCGACGCCCGCACCCTCGCCGCCGGCGCCCCGCCCCGCGAGCGCTGGATCGCCGTCTGCGAGGCCGTCCGGACCTGGGCGCTGGACCACCCGCACGAATACTCCCTCATCCACGGCTCCCCGGTCCCCGGCTACAGCGCCCCCGTGGACACCGTCGGCCCCGCCTCGCGCGTCGGCAACACCCTCATCGGCATCGTCCGCGCCGCCCACGCCGGCCGGGGCCTCGCCCTCCCGCCGCTGCCCGACGCCCTGCGCCCCGAAGCCGTCCGGATGACCGCGGACTTCGCCGAAGGCCTGCCCCCCGAGGTCACCGCGGCCCTGGTCGCGGCCTGGGCGCAGTTGGTCGGCCTCGTCTCCTTCGAGCTGTTCGGCCAGTTCAACCGGGTCGTCGAGGACCGCGACACCTTCTTCGCGCACGCCGCGGGCCAACTGGCCCACGGGGTCGGGCTGCCCACCGTATGACCGCGGCTCACATGATGAGGTGACAGGTCGCTTGTCTGTTCCTCACGTCAATGCGAGTGCTTCGGCTTTCACCGAACGGGCGCCCGTCTACTGTTCGTCGGGTCGTGCTCCTGCCCCCGCCCCCCGCCGCTTGCCGGAGAACAGCCATGGCCCGTGCCGTGAAGGCCCTGTACGCCGTCCTGATCACCTCCTTACTGGCCGCCCCGGCGCCCGCCGTGACCGCCTCGGCCGGCACCGCGGCCGAGGACGCAGCCCCCGCCCCGAGACCCCGGATATCCGGAGTGCGGGGCCTGGAGACAGCCGTCCCCGCGTACGCACGGGCCGACGCCCCCATGATCGGCGACCTCATCGCCACCACACCCGCCGCCTCCGTGGTCGTCCTCAACCCCGGCAACGGCGACGCCCCCTTCGATGCGCACTGGCAGGCCCGCGCAGACGCGCTGCGGGCCGGAACCACCGCCACCGGCGAGAAGACCAAGGTCCTCGGCTACGTCCACACCGACCACGGCGACCGCGACACCGCCGCCGTCAAGGCCTCCGTCGACAACTACCTCAAGACCCGCGACGGCCGCCTGCACGTGGACGGCATCTTCTTCGACGTCGTCAGCCGCGACTGCGGCCCCGGCAACGCCACCCGCGACCACTACGCACAGTTGCGCGACTACGTGCAGGACACCATGAACGCCGCGGACCCCACCGCCGCCGACCTGGTGGTCGACAACCCCGGCACCGCCATTGCCGACTGCTACCTGGAACCGGGCCACCGCACCGCGGACGTCTTCGTCACCTACGAGGACACGTACGCCGCGTACACGGGAGGTGGCTGGCTCGGCGGCAACGTCTTCGGCGAGTCGGGCGGCTACCGCGCCGGCACGGAACTCGACCCGACCGGCACCGCGTTCTGGCACCTCGTCCACGCGGTCCCGGACGCCGCCGCCATGCGCGCCACCCTGCGTACGGCGTTCGACCGCGGCGCGGGCTACGCGTACGCGACCGGCGCAGTCATGCCCAACCCGTGGGGCGAGTCGCCGAGTTGGAAGTACCGCAGCCAGACTGCGTACGCCGCCACCCTGGGCTGATCCGGCACCGGGCCGCCCGCCGCGTCCTGCGCGAGGAGCCGGGCGGCGTGCGGAACTCGGGGACCTGGTGGCCCGTGCGACCGGGGCCGGGCTCTACGTACGGCTCCGGACGGATGGCGATACGACGGCCGGGGAGGGGCCGCCGGTCGTCGAACGTCACCAAACACCCCCCCGGCCCAACGGGCGGCCGTCGTGGTCCGGCGCGCGGAGGGCCGTACGGAGGCGCACGTGACGACGGGGCGGTGACGGGCCCGTGCCGGCCGAGGCAGCCGGGCCTGCGGTCTGCAGCCCCGGCCCCGCGCCCGAGTTTGGGGCTGGGCCCGTGTCTACGTCTGGGCCTTGGCCGGCGTCTGGCTCCGGCTCGGGGCTGAGGCGGCTGGGCCCGTGTCTACGTCTGGGCCTTGGCCGGCGTCTGGCTCCGGCTCGGGGCTGAGGCCCCGTGCTTGCGCTCGAGTTCGGGGCTGGTTGTGGGTCTGGGGCGGCGTCCGGCCGCGGCCCCGCGCTTGCGCTCGAGCCTGGGCCTGGGCCTGGGCCTGGGCCTGGGTTTGGGCCGGCGTCCGGCTCCGGGCCGCGGCCCCGTGCTCGGGTTCGGGTATGGCTGTGCGTCTGGGCCGACGTCCGGCCGCGGCCCAGCGCTTGCGCTCGGATTCGGGGCTGGGCCTGCGTCTGGGCCTGGGCTTGGGCCGGCGTCCGGCGGCGGGCTCTGGCCCCCGGCCCGGCCCGCTCCAGCCCCCGGCCGGCCCCCGGCCCCCGGCCTGGGCGTGGGCCCGGAGCCCGCTGCCGGGCACCGGCCAGGGCGGCGCTGCGGCAGTCGTGGGGGTGGCGGCGGGGGGGGGGCAACACTGGGCGTGGTGGCAGCCGATGCGGCTGCCATCACGGCTCGTCGGCCCCGTGTGCGTGGCGCCGACGGTAGGAATCCCGTCGGCCGGGGACCCCGGCCGAACGGCGGCCCGTGCCCCGACGACCGTCAGGGTTGCGCCCGGCCAGGCATGATCCGGGGGAAATCGCTCAGCGCCCGCCGTTCTCCGGGCGGCGGGCGAAGCGCCACAGGACGTGGGTGACCCGGAACAGGAACACCGCCGCGGCCAGCACCCCGCCCGCCAGGGTCAGGACGGCATCGGCCGTGGGGGACACGTCGAAGACGAGGGCGGGACCGTACACCGCCCCGAACACCAGGGCGGCCGCGAAGCACGCGCTGACGAACGCGTAGCCGATCTCAATCGTGATCGCGTCGCGCTCCGCCTGCGTACGTCGTCCCATGCGCGCAGTGTCACAGTACGTACCGCACTGTCACAAGAGCGCCTCGGGCCCGCTGCCTCGACCACCCGCGCCCGGCTCCGGCCGACCGATCACGTCACCGATGCCGTCAGCCGATGCCGGCCGCCTCCGTCCACTGCCGCGCCAGCGACTCGTCTCCGGTCACCTCGGGGCCCATCAGCGGGAGCCGGTTCCACAGCGCCGCGTACAGCCACGACGCCTCGCCGGTCACCTCGCAGTCCGCCGGGTCGCCCGTGTCGCCCGACACCGTACGGGGCGGCTCCGCCGACAGGTGTACGGTCCACACCGCGGCCGTGTCCGCGGCGCGGATCCGCAGCACCCGTGGCTCCTCGGTCCGCATCCGGCTGCGCGGCCTCGCGTGGAAGCCGGTCAGCAGTTCGTCCACCCCGTCCTCGGCGAACTCCGGGGACAGCGGTGCGTAGGCCACGCCCAGTGCCGCCTCCGCGTCCATCCGGTGCACGGCCGTCTCGTGCGCCTGCCGGCGCGCCCAGAACGCCAGCGGCGACGGCGCGGCCGTCGGCAGGAAGGTCCAGCACTGCACATCGGCCGGAGCCTCGGACAGCGTCCGGACCAGGTCCGCGTGCCCCTCCCGGTACCAGGCCAGCAGCTCGGAGCCGGCCAGCTCAGGGGCGTCCGGGAACGGGCCCGGTTCCACGACCGCGTCCCTGACGTACCCGGCGGCCCACCGGTGCACCGCACCCGTGTGCCGCAGCAGATCGGCGACCCGCCATCCCGGGCAGGTGGGCACCGGGGCGTCCGTACCCGCCCGTTCGGCCGTGTCGGCGAGCAACTCGCCTTCCCGCGCAAGGGTCTCCACATACTCCGTGATCTTCATGCGGGCAGTGTCGCACCGAGCGGTGACAATGGAGCCATGGACGGGGAACTCTTCCCGCGCGAGCGGACCGAGATCGCCCCCGGCGCCGTGCACGTGCCCGACTGGCTCGCGCCCGAGCGCCAGCGGGAGCTGCTCGAGGCCTGCCGGGCCTGGGCGCGCCCGCCCGCAGGACTGCGCACCGTCCGGACACCCGGCGGCGGCACCATGACCGCCCGCCAGGTGTGCCTCGGACTGCACTGGTATCCGTACGGGTACGCCCGCACCGCCGTGGACGGCGACGGCGCTCCGGTCAAGCCGATGCCAGACTGGCTCGCGGAGCTGGGGCGCGAGGCGGTGACCGCCGCGTACGGCCGGCCGGCGCCCGTCGGGGCCGGGGCCGGGATCGGGACCGGGGCTGGGGCTGGGGCTGGGGCTGGTGAGGCGTACGACATCGCACTGATCAACTTCTACGACGGCGACTCCCGCATGGGCATGCACCGTGACGCCGAGGAGAAGTCCGGGGCACCTGTGGTCTCCCTCAGCCTCGGCGACACGTGCGTCTTCCGCTTCGGCAACGCCACCTCCCGCGGCCGGCCGTACCAGGACGTTCAGCTGCGCAGCGGCGATCTGTTCGTCTTCGGCGGCCCGGCCCGGCCGGCCTATCACGGGGTGCCGAAGGTCCTGCCCGGCACCGCCCCGCCCGGTCTCGGGCTGACCGGGCGGCTGAACATCACCCTCCGGGTCGGCGGGCTGGGGACGCCCCCCGACTGACCGGCGGCGCCGCGCACACCGCCGATCATGCGAGGATCGCTGTCATGAACGGCAACGGGGCCCCGCCGCGGCTGGGGGATGTGACCACGGTGTCCGCGCTGTCCGCAGCAGCCTCTGCTGCGTCGTCGGCGTCTACGAGGACCAAGCTGGAGCGGGGCCGAGGCGCCCTCGGCCCGGCGCTGGAGCTCGTCCACACGGGCCGGGCCCCGACCCGCGCCGTCCTGACGGCCGAGCTCGGTGTCACCCGTGCCACCGCCGGGGCCGTCGCCGCCGAGCTGGAGGCGCTCGGCCTGATCCGCGTCGACTCCCGCCCGGGCGGCGCGGGCGGCACCCAGGGCCGCCCCTCGCACCGGCTCTCCATCGACGAGAACGGCCCCGTGGCGCTGGCCGCGCAGGTGCACCCCGACGGGTTCCGGGCCGCGCTGGTCGGCCTCGGCGGCCGGATCGTGGCCACCGCCCCCGGCAAGGTCACCGTGTCCGCGGACCCGGCCCAGGTGCTGGGCGCGGTCGTCGAAGCGGGCGCGGCGCTGCTCGCCGACACCGGCCGCCGCTGCATCGGTGCGGGCCTCGCCGTCCCGTCGGCGGTCGCGGAGCCGGACGGTACGGCGCTCAACCCGCTGCACCTGGCCTGGCCGGCCGGGTCTCCCGTACGGGCCATCTTCGCGGAGTGCGTGAAGGCGGCCGGGATCGACGGCCCGGCGCTGACGGGGAACGACGTCAATCTCGCCGCGCTCGCCGAGCACCGGCACGGCGCGGGACGCAGCGCCCAGCACCTGCTGTGCGTGGCCACCGGCCACCGCGGGGTGGGCGGCGCGCTGGTGCTGGACGGCCGCCTGCACAGCGGGAGTTCCGGCCTGGCCCTGGAGGTCGGCCACCTCACCGTCAACCCGGAGGGGCGGGCCTGCCACTGCGGCGGCCGCGGCTGCCTGGACGTGGAGGCGGACCCGCTGGCCTTCCTGACCGCGGCGGGCCGCACCCCGGGCCCGGAGGTGTCGCTGCTCCAGCAGGCCCGCGACCTGCTGAGCGAGGAGTACGCGGAGCCGGCGGTACGGGCGGCCGCCGAAGAGCTCATCGACCGGCTGGGCCTCGGCCTCGCGGGGCTGGTGAACATCCTGAACCCGGACCGGATCATCCTCGGCGGACTGCACCGGGAGCTGCTCCACGCGGACCCGGAGCGGCTGCGCGCGGTGGTCGCGGACCGCAGCCTGTGGGGGCGCAGCGGGGGAGTACCGATCCTGCCGTGCACCCTGGACCACAACAGCCTGGTCGGCGCGGCGGAACTGGCCTGGCAGCCGGTACTGGACGACCCGCTGGGGGCCCTGGGGGCGGCGGCTTAGCGGGCGCCGTCGACGTGGGCTGCGGCGCCGGTCCGCCGGCGCCGCCGGTGCACCGCGTCGAACCCCGGGCGCGGAGCATCGGCGTCGACCCCGACCCCGATGACGGCCCCGGAACAGCGCACCGTCGATGGCGATGACGATGACGGAGGGTGGCGCCGCCCCGTCCCCCGTCCCCGCCCCGGCCCGCAGACCCCTGATGCTGCCGGGTCTGCACGGCTCCGGTGAGGGCGAAGGGTGCGGGCGAGGGGTGAGAAGCGAGGCCACGGGGTCGCGGGATGCGGCGGCGGAACCCTCACCCGGGCCCGGCGCCGACCGACGCCGCCACCGATATGCCGGTCGGGACGGCGCCCGGGTCCACGGCGACGGCCACCGTCGGCGCGGGCTCTCGTACGGGCGTGGATCCGTTGCCGATCGGATGCTGCTGCGCCGTTGTCGCGGGGGCGGCGCGGAGCGAGAACCACACCACCTTGCCGGGGCTGTCGGCCTGGTTCCGCGCGCCCCAGGCCTCGCTGACCGCCGCGACCAGCGCGAGCCCGCGCCCGCAGGTCTCCAGGGCGTCCGCGGCCGCCTCCCGCAGGACGGGAAGCCGCGGATCGCTGTCATACACCGAGACCGTGAGCCGCCCCAGCCGCAGCTCGATCTCGACCGTGCACGTCTTGTCCGGCTGCGCATGGCGGTGGACGTTGCTGAGCAGCTCCGTCACGCCGAGGGCAGCCCGGTCTATGAGCGGATCGAGCTGCCAGTGGCGCAATTGCGCCGAAACGATCCTTCGGATCTGCCCGATCCGGGACGGCAAGGCCTGCAGTTCGACTACGCAGTGCCTGCGTGAATGACTGATCACGGCTGCGACTCCCCGACATGAGTGTTACGGGTGCTGCACCCTCGGTAATGCTCCACCAGGGTCACCCACGGTGCCCGTGTGTGCAACCGAACGCGATCGAAAGTGATCCGCATAGATACCCAAAGTGACCGTTTGTGCAGGTGAGGGGGGTACATTGCGAAAGCAGGGGGCGAAGAATCGCACGAAGGAGCAAGGCGCATGAGCACCACCCGTACCTCCGGTACGACGGCTACGACCATCGACGTCGACCGTAGCGACGCGGACTACCGCGCCTGGCTGAAGGAGGCCGTCCGCAAGGTCCAGGCCGATGCCAACCGTTCTGCGGACACCCACCTGCTGCGCTTCCCGCTCCCCGAGGAATGGGGCATCGACCTCTACCTCAAGGACGAGTCCACGCACCCGACGGGCTCGCTCAAGCACCGCCTCGCGCGCTCGCTCTTCCTGTACGCGCTGTGCAACGGCTGGATCCGGCCCGGCCGCCCGGTCATCGAGGCCTCGTCCGGCTCGACCGCCGTCTCCGAGGCGTACTTCGCCAAGCTCATCGGCGTTCCGTTCGTCGCCGTCATGCCGCGCACGACCAGCCCGGAGAAGTGCCGCCTCATCGAATTCCACGGCGGCGTATGCCACTTCGTGGACGACTCGATGAAGATGTACGAGGAGTCGGCGGAGCTCGCCGCCCGAACGGGCGGGCACTACATGGACCAGTTCACGTACGCGGAGCGGGCGACGGACTGGCGCGGCAACAACAACATTGCAGAATCGATGTACCAGCAGCTGCGCCTGGAGCGTTACCCCGAACCCGCGTGGATCGTGGCGACCGCCGGCACCGGCGGTACGTCGGCGACCATCGCGCGCTACGTGCACTACATGCAGCACGACACCCGCATATGCGTCCCGGACCCGGAGAACTCCTGCTTCTTCGACGGCTGGACCAACAACGACCCGCACGCGAGCAGCGATTGCGGCTCGCGCATCGAGGGCATCGGCCGGCCGCGGATGGAGCCGAGCTTCGTGCCGGGCGCCATCGACCGGATGATGAAGGTGCCGGACGCGGCGAGCGTCGCCGCGTGCCGTGCGCTGGAGCAGGCCATCGGGCGCAAGGCGGGCGGCTCGACCGGCACGGGCGTGTGGAGCGCGCTGAAAATCATCTCGGAGATGGTGGCCGAGGGGCGCAGGGGCAGCGTGGTCACGCTGCTGTGCGACCCGGGCGACCGCTACCTGGACAAGTACTACTCGGACGAGTGGCTGGCCTCGCAGGGCCTGGACATCGCCCCGTACGCGGAGACGATCGAGACCCTGCTGGCGACCGGCGTCTGGCGCGAGCCCGCGGCCTGACCGGCCTCGCCGGCCTCGGCCGGGTCCGCCGTGCGGACTTTGGTCACGGCGGATCCATGGGCAGCCCCGGGGGAGCCCCGGGGCTGCCGCGGTGGGCATCGAGCACGACTCGAGCACCACAGGCCGGACCGGCCCGACCGGACACGCGGCGGACGCGGACGGCTGAACCGGCCTCGTACCGGCTACTGGTCCGCCGCGCGCCGGGCGCCCAGGCGGGCGTCCAGCGCCCGGACCGCCGATCGGAACGCCCGGCCCAGGCCCGGGCGGGCACCGGCGAGGGCGAGCCGGAAGGGCGCCGGGCCGTCCGCGGCGAAGGTCCACCCGACCAGGGTGCCGGAGCCCGGTTCGGCGGGGGCGAGCCGCCACTCCTCCAACAGGGCGCGGACCCCGGGGACGTTGGTCTCGTCGACCCGGTACGCGTAGCGCCGCTCCGGATCCGCCGCCATGATCGTCTCCTGGAAGCGGGCCCCGCCCACCAGCCTGACCTCCCGGCCCGCACCCCCGTGCGTCGGCCGGGCCAGTGTCACGGCCCCGAACCAGTGCGGCCAGCCCTCGACTTCCTCGGCCAGGGCCCGGTACACGGCCTCGGGCGCCGCCGTCGTCCGCGCGGCGAAGGTCAGGCGGATCGGGGCGTCCTCGATGAAGTCCAGCCCCACCGGGCGGAGTCGGCGAGCCATGGCGGTCCTTCCTGGGGGTGTGCAGCGGAACGTGTGTGCGCGTGTGGTGCGCGTACCATAGCTGGCGGCCCGTCAGATGTCCGCTGCGGCCCCGATTCCCGGCCGGCCGGCGCCGGCTGACCGACCGGCTGTTGCCATGACGCCCGCGCATACGACGCCGGCGGCGCCGCCGGGGTCGGATCCGCACCCGGCGGCCGAAGAGCCCGGCCCCGGTCGGCGGCGAGCCCGGACCCGGTCCTGGACCCGACCCCGACCCCGGACCTGGACTCGACCTCGGACCCGGACTCGACCTCGGACCCGGACCTGGACCCGGACCTGGCCCTGGACCCGTACCCCGGACCCGTACCCCGGACCCGACCCCGGACCCGACCCCGACCCCGGACCCGGACCCGGAAGATCGCCCGATCAGGGCCTAGGCGCGGGGCCCGGTGCGCGGGATGCTGGATCTGCGCTGATCCCGCCCCGCGAGCGGAGGCCGCCGTGCCGGACACCCCCAAGCCCCCGCATCCCCTGGCCCTCGAACTCCTCACACCCCCACGGCCCCTGGCCCTCGAACTCCGCGTGCACGGAGTCCACGGTGCATCCCCCGACGAGCTGCTCGGCGACCCGCGCACCGTCCGGATCACCGGGGACTCGACCGCAGCCGTGTTCCGCCGCGCCGCGGACGCCGACGCCGAGGCCCACCCCGAGTGGTACGCCGGGCGGCCGGTGGTCGAGGCCTACTGCTGGTCCCGGCTCACCTCCGGCAACGGCGCCCGCGCCCTGTGGCTGCTGCTCCTGCCGTTCATGGTGGTCAACCTCGCCCACTGGGCCCGGCCGGCCGCGCCCGCCGCCGGTCCGGCGCCGCGCGCGGTGCGGACGTACGGGGTCCTCGTACGGGTCCTTGCCCTCACCCTCACCCTGCTGCTGATCGCGGCCGCCTGCGAGGTCGCACTCGACCTCCTCGCCTGGCAGTGCGCGGGCACCAAGGCCTGCACCGCCCCCCGCTCCTGGCTCGGGTTCCTCGAGCCCGGCGGCTGGTGGGGCCAGCCAGGGCGGCGGCTCGCACTCGGCGCGCTGGTCCCGGCCGCGCTGACCGGACTGCTGTGGTTCCTGTCGAACCGCACGTGGAGCGCGTACGAGTCCCAGCCGCCACCCGCGGGCACGGCCGTCCCCGCAGCCGGCGGGGACGGTACGCCCGCGCTCGGCCGGCCCGGATTCTGGTACGGGAGGCGCATCGTGGCCCGGCTGCGCGCCGCCCACACCGCCGCCGGGCTGCTCACCGTCGCGGCCGCCGTCGCCGCCCCCACCGCCCGCTACGACCGCCGCGCCGGCGCCCCCGCGCTCGAGGCCCTCGGCTGGGCCGTGGAGGTGCTCCTCGCCGCCGGGGCCGTCGCCGTCGCCTGGGTCGTCTGCCGGCGCGGCCGCACCGAGGACCGCGCCGACCACCGCCTCGACCGGGCCGCCGTCACCCTGCTGCCCGGCTCCGCGCTCGCACTGCTCGCCGCCGTCCTGCTGTACGCCGGCTGGTCGCGCCCCGGCTGGACCTCCACCGGGCGGCTCCCCGGCGATTTCGCCTTCGGCGTGCTCATGCTCGGACAGGGCTGCTGCGTCCTGCTCCTCGCCGCCGTCGCCGTCCACCTGTACCGGCTGGCCCCCGACCCGGCGACCGCCCTGTACGGCCTCGGCGGCCCTGCCATCGCCATGCTCGGCTGCGCCCTCGGCGGGGTCATGTCCGGCGGCGTCGCGCAGCGGGTCGCCGACTGGCTCGACGGAGGAGGAGCCCTCGGACCGGCCGGGGCTCCGCTGCCCGCGCCGCCCGTGCTGCTGTCCTGGCAGGCCGCCGTGCTGCCGCCGCTGCTCCTCGTACTGGCCCTGCTCGCCGCCTGGTTCGCGGTGCGCGGAGTCCGCGCCCGGCGCAGGCTCGCCGCCGGGGTGGCCGCCGAGTACCCGGGGGAGCCGCCCGACGAGGACCGCAGCCGCCGGATCGCCGGGGCCCGGGCCGCCGCAGCGCTCACCGACTCCGCGCCCTGGTTCGTGGCCGCCGTTGCCGGGATCACCCTACTGCTCGGCGCGGGCGCCCTCGCCGGAGCCTGGCTCAGCGGCCAGGTCCCGGGTGAGGCCGCCCGCGGCGCCCACCCGCTGCTGGAGACCGCCGCCCGCGCCGCGCAGGACGCCGGGTCCTGGCTGATCGGCCTCGGCTTCGTGCTGTTCGTCACCTGGGGCCGCCGCGCCTACCGGGACCCCGCCGCCCGCCGCACCATCGGCGTGCTGTGGGACGTCGGCACCTTCTGGCCGCGCGCCGCCCACCCGTTCGCGCCGCCCTGCTACGCCGAGCGCGCCGTCCCCGACCTGACCTGGCGGATGACCGGCTGGACCGGCCGCACCGGCGGCCGCCTGGTGATCTCCGGCCACTCCCAGGGCAGCGTCCTCGCGGCGGCCGCCGTCTGGCAGCTGCCGCCCCAGGTCCGCCGCCGGGTCGCCCTGCTCACGTACGGCTCCCCGCTCCGCCGGCTCTACGGGCGCTGGTTCCCGGCGTACTTCGGCCCGGGGCCGCTCGGCGCGCTGCACGGGGACGTCGACTGCTGGCGCAACCTCTGGCGCGCCACCGACCCGATCGGCGGCCCGGTCCTCACGGACGGCCGTGATACCGCAGCCCCGGCAGCCCCGGCAGCCCCGGCAGCCCCGGCAGCCCCGGCAGCCCCGGCAGGCTCAGCCGCTCCGATGGCCCCGGCCGACTCCGTGGACCGGGGGCCGCTCGCCGACCCGCTCGCCTACGGGCGCAGCGCCCGCCACCCGCTGCCCGCGCCGATCCTCGGCCACTTCGACTACCAGGCCGACCCCGCCTTCGCCGCCGAACGCGACGCCCTCCTGGTCCGGTTGGCGGGACCTGCCCGCCGGGCCCGGTCGGCCGCACCGGCAGGGCCGACCGGGCGCGGCGACGCACCCGCCGCCGCACCCGCCGTACCGGCCCCGAGGGTCAGCAAGGAGCCGGCAGCGCCGGCAGAGCCGGAAGATCCTCCGGGAACAGCAGGGTGAGTTCGTCCGTGTTCGGATCCGACAGCTGCGCCACCCGGCCCGCATGCCGCTCGACCATCGACTCGAAGGTCTGCCGGGCCGTGCGGCCGTTGCCGAACGCCGGGCCCTTCGGCAGCTCCGTGAAGTACGTCAGCAGCGCCGCGGTGGTGCCCTCGCCGAGCCGGTACTCGTGCTCCTCCGCCTGCTGCTCCACGATCCGCAGCAGCTCGTCGGGCCCGTAGTCGCCGAAGGTGATGGTCCGGGAGAACCGCGAGGCCACACCCGGATTGACGGTCAGGAAGCGGTCCATCTCCGCCGTGTACCCGGCGACGATCACCACGACCGCGTCCCGGTGGTCCTCCATCAGCTTCACGAGGGTGTCGATCGCCTCGCGCCCGAAGTCCCGGCCCGAGTCCTCCGGCGCCAGCGCGTACGCCTCGTCGATGAACAGGACCCCGCCGCGCGCCCGCTCGAAGGCCTCCTGGGTACGGATCGCCGTGGAGCCGATGTGCTCGCCGACCAGGTCCACGCGGGAGACCTCGACCAGGTGGCCGCGCTCGAGGACCCCGAGGGAGGCGAGGATCTCCCCGTAGAGCCGGGCCACCGTCGTCTTGCCGGTACCGGGGGAGCCGGTGAACACCAGATGGCGGCGCACCGAGGCGGCCTTGAGGCCCGCCTGCTGCCGCCGCCGGCCCACCTCGATCATGTCGGTGAGCGCCCGCACCTCGCGCTTGACGCTCTCCAGGCCCACCAGCGCGTCCAGCTGGCCCAGCACCTCGCCGGATGCACGCGCCGCCGACCCGCGGTCCGCCTCGTCCGCGGCGCGCGGAGCGGGTACCTGCGCCGCATGCACCGCAGGGCTCTCGACGGCGCTGACCGTACGGATTCCCGCGCGCTCACCGGTGAGAGCCCCGGCCGCGACCGACTGGGCGGCGAGCCGCGACCCGGACTCGTCGCTGGTGCACTCCTCGGCGACCGGGCCGTCCTCCGAGAACTCGTACCCCCCGCGCGCGCACCGCTCGGTGTGGCAGCGGGTCAGAGTCGTGCGGCAGCCGTCGATGACGTGGAAGCCGAAACCGGAGCTGCCCGTCACCCGGCAGGAGTGGAAGCTCCCGCGGCCGCCCGCCGACACGTAGAACCCCGCCTCGGACGGGGAGCTGACCGTGCACCGCTCCAGTGCGGGATCGGCGCCCTTGGTGACGATCACCCCCGTCTGGACCGCGTCGATCGTGCAGTTGGCGAGGGTGCCGCCGCTGCCGTGGTCGCGGAACCAGGCCCCGGTCGCCGCCTCCCGGATCCGGCAGTCGTCGACCTGAGCGGTCGCCCCGTCGCTCACCGAGACGGCCGTGTTGCGCACCTGGGACAGATCGCTGTCGACGACGTCGGCACGCGAGCCCCGGTCCAGCACGAACACCGCGTCCGGCACGTCGTGCACCCGGCAGGAGTTCAGCGAGGCGGTGGCCCCGTCGCTGATCCACACCGCCGGATAGTCGCCCGTGCTGTCGTGGATCTCGCAGGACTCGGCATCCACCCGGGTCCCCGGATCCCACACCGACAGGCCGTTGCGGCCGAACCTGCGGACGGTGGTGCGGCTGAGCGTGAGCACCGAACGGGAGCGCAGGTCCACCGCGTTCTCCGGGATGTCGTGGATGTCGCAGCCCGTGAGGGTGAGCACCGCGTCCGTGTCGAGGGTGACCCCGTCCGCCGAGGTGCGGTGCACCGCGCAGTCGGTGAGGCGGGCCGCCGCGCGCGCGGCGATCTGCACACCGGTGCCCTTGATCTCGTACACCTCGCAGCCCAGCGCCTCCAGGCCCGAACCCTCGCCGGTGAGCGCGATGCCCGCGCCCGACGCGTGGTGGATCCGGCAGCGCTCCAGACGCGGATGCCCGCCGCCCCGGACGGAGACCCCGGCCTGCCCGGCGGCCACCACCTCGCACTCCTCGAACACCCCGCCGCCACCGTCCAGTACGGCGATCCCCACGCCCGTCGGATTCTCCACCGTGCACCGCCGCACCAGGGGCCGGGCCCCGCCGCGCACCTCGATGCCCGCCGCCGACCGGGTGCTCACCCGCAGATCGGTGAGCTCGGGGGAGCCATCCTCGACGAGCAGCGCGGGCGCCGCCCGGTCCTGCCCTTCCAGATGCAGGTCCTGGACCACGGCCGAGGCGCGCACCGTCAGCGCGACCCCGTCGAGCGGGGCGATCCGCACCGAACCCACCGAGCCCTCCGGCCCGCGCAGGGTCACGGCATGGTGCAGCACCAGGTTCTCCCGGTAGGTGCCGGGGGCGATGGACAGCACATCCCCGTCGCCCGCGACGGCGAGCGCGGCGGCCAGCGTCGGATACTCACCGGAGCGGCGCCGCCACCGCGAAGGCCCGCTGTGCGTCACCTGGACCGTGCCCTGTGCCATGGTGCTGTCGTGCCCCCGCCCTCGTACTCGCGCTGTCGAAGCGACTGAAACCACCGCTGCCGCCCACCGCGATGGCGGCGACCGACTCCGACCGCCCCACCGTAGCGCGCGTGGAGCCGGTGGGATGCCAGGTCAGCTGCCCGCTCCTGCCCGGCCCCAGTCCGGTCCCGTCGCCGCCCACGCGCGGTCCAGGCGCACGTACCGCCGATGCATGAGCCTTCGTACGACGAGCCGGCGGACCGTCTCCACCAGCGCTGCCGCTCCGAAAGCGGCGGCCAGGCCCACCACCGCCGCGTGGGCACTCGCCGAAAACGTGCCGAGGGGACGCCCCACGAGCCGGCCCTGCGTATCGGTCCATATCCGGAACCGCTCGCCGGCCTGCGGCGGTTCCTCCGCGGCCGGCACCGTGCCCTCGTGGCTGCTGCCGTCGGGCGCCGTCCACGATGCCACGATCTGCGTGCGCTGCGGGCTCTGACGCTGCGCCGACGGATCGGCGCCCGCCTCCGGGGGCGGCTCCGCGGCCGGCCGGACCACCACCGCCGGGACGAGGTACCGCTCCTGCCGCTGTTCGCGCGCGGCACGCTGCAGCGTGCCGTCCACCTCCAGGCCCGCGACCGTGCCGACGGCCGGAGCCACCAGCAGGACGCACACCAACGCGGCGAACGCCACCCACGCCTCGAAGAGATCGGTCGGACGGCGCAGCGGATTGCGCCGCCAACGCCACACACCCATTGCTGTCCACACGGTCCGGCTCCCCCAACTTGTGCCAGTCTCCGTCTGCCTGCGGTCCAAGCCTCCCGCATGCCCCGGCAACGCGCATTCCGGGACGCGCGGCAGTCGTGTCACCCGATCCGGTGCATGAAGTCCCGGAACCCGAGGCCGAGCTTCCGCACCATCCCGCCACACCTGTCGAATGCACCAACGGCCGACTCATGGTGCTTGGTTCCAGCGTTCCCCCCAGAGCCCCTCGAAGGTGTCATTCCGAGGGGACTCGCACGGCCCGGTCCGCCGCCTCACTCCAGGACGCGGACCTCGTCGCCCACCCGCACGGTGCCCACCCGCACCGGAACCAGCTGCCGCCCGAAGGCCAGCGACTTGCCGATCCGCCGGTGCCGGGCCAGGGTCTTGAGCGGCTCCTTGCCCCGCTCCGCCGTCGCCTGGTCGGTGGTCGTGACGATGCACCGACCGCACTCCCGGACCCCGCGGAAGACGGCGTCGCCGATCGCGATGCGCCGCCAGCGGTCCTCCGCCCACGCCTCGGCGCCGGCGACCACCACACTCGGGCGGAATCGGCTCATCGGCAGCGGACCCTCCTCGGGATGGTCCCCCTGCGCGATCAGCGAGTTGAGCGCGTCCAGCGACGCCAGGGTCGTGAGCAGCACCGGGTAGCCGTCGGCGAGGCTCACCGTCTCGCCCGGCAGTGCGTACTCCGGGTCCACGGGCCGCCGCACGGCAGGGTCGTCCATGTGCACCAGCCGCGCCGGCACCCCCAGGTAGGCGCTGAGCCAGTCGGCCGCGGCGCTCGCCGCGATCACGGTCTCGACCTTCTTGCCGAACAGCACCACCGGCTCCAGCGGACCCGGCTCCGGCACCTCTACGACCAGCTCGGCCATGCCCGGCGCCGACAGCGTGACGGCGCCGCCCCCCAGCGGACGCGCCGCGGCCAAGGCCAGCCGGGGCTGCTGGCGTTGGGTGATGACCGTGCCCTCGGTGTCGACCAGTGCCCACCGGCGGTCCCCGGACAGACCCCAGGGCTCCACGGCCACCTCGTCGGGAGCTGTCCCCGCTACCGACTTGACGGGATGGACATGGAGTGCCTGGACATACAAGTTCGACATGGGAGCATCCTGCCAGGAGCTCCCACGCCCGCCCTAGTGAGCCCCAGTGGGCCCGTCAGTAGCCGCGCCCCTGGTACGGGCGGCCGTACGGGTCCTCGTACGAGGCGGCCGGAACCGGAGCCGGAACCTGCATCGGGCGCGGTGCGGCCGGACGCATCGCCTCGTACCCGGTGCCCGTGGCCATCGGACGCGCCTGCTGCGGCTGCGCCTGCTGCATGTAGCCCGCGCGGGCCACGGCCGGCTGCTGCTGCGGGATGTACGGAGCGGGCGCGTTCTGCAGGGGCATCGGAGCCGGCGCCGCCTGCTGCTGGTACGGGTACCCGTACGCCGGGGCTTGCTGCTGCTGCGGCATGGCCGGGGGCAGCGCCGGCATCGACGAGGCGAGGGCCGGGAGGTACCCACCGCTCGAATAGCCGGCGCTCGGGGAGTCGTACGCGGCCGGAACGCGGATCGGGGCGATCTGCGGAGTGCCGCGTTCGGCGACGAGGGAGTCGTAGATGGGGGTGTCCGGGAAGGAGGGCGCGGAGTAGTAACCGCCGCCATAAGTGGAGCGGGGGGAGGTCATGGGACCTAAGTTAAGCCCACGACTTCACCGGGTCCATAGCGAGGTGTGACGAACGCCGCGCTGACCTGCATATTCGCAGGTCAGAGCCTCACCCTTCACTTCACGTTCACGTGCACGTTTCGCCACTTCCGCCCCGGCTTGTTCCTACTCGTACTCACCGGTTGGGTGTTGCACCGACTTGCCGCTGACGCAGCGTCACAACACGGTGACCTGGGATGACATCGGTTCGGACGGTAGCTCGCCGTTTCAGGCATCACTCGGGCGGGCATAGGTACGGCCCTTCCACGCCGCGCCGCGTCCCCGGTAGTGCTGAGCGGCCGAGTCGACGGTCATCAGGAGGTACAGGAGCGCCGTGAGCGGAAGCAGCGGAGCCAGCACGGCGGGCTGGCGGTAGTAGCGCAGCATCGGCAGATAGGTGCCGGCCATCAGCAGCCAGGCGAGCCCGCCGGCCCACGCGGTGACGGCATGCCCGGTCGCCGGCCCCGCGAGGAGGGCGACCGGGGGGACGAGGTAGACGAGCACGAGCCCGGCCACCGTCCCGGCCAGCAGCAGCGGCTGGTGGCGCAATTGCGCGTAGGCGCTGCGCGAGATCATCCGCCACAGGTCCGCGAGCGCGGGGTACGGGCGCACGCTGTCCACCCGCTCCGCGAGCCCCAGCCAGATCCGGCCGCCCGAGCGCCGGACGGCACGGGCGAGGGAGACGTCGTCGATGACGGCCTGCCGGATCGACTCCGGCACCCCGGCCCGTACGGCGGCCTCGGTGCGCAGCAGCACGCAGCCGCCGGCCGCGGCGGCGGTCCGGCCGGTCGGGCGGTTGATCCGGCGGAAGGGGTAGAGCTGGGCGAAGAAGTACACGAAGGCCGGTACGACGAGCCGCTCCCAGAGGCTGACGACACGGAGGCGGGCCATCTGCGAGACGAGGTCGAGCTCGGCGGAGGTCGCGGCCGCGACCAGCTCGCGGAGGCTGTCGGGCTCGTGCGCGATGTCGGCGTCGGTGAGGAGGAGGTACTCGGGCTCGGTGGCATGGGCACTCCGGGCGAGCGCGATGCCGTGCCGCAGCGCCCACAGCTTCCCGGTCCAGCCGGGTTCCGGCTCGCCGGGGGAAACGACGGTCAGGGGCAGCCCGGGATGCTCCCGGGCCAGCCGCAGGGCGAGGGCGCCGGTGCCGTCGGTACTGCCGTCGTCGACCAGGATGACCTCGGCTTCGCCGGGATAGTCCTGGGCGATGAGCGAAGGCAGGCTGCAGGGCAGCACCTCGGCCTCGTCCCGGGCCGGGACCACGATGGCGACGGACGGCCAGCGGGCGGGGGCGCTGCGCGGCGGGAGCCGGACGTCGGTCCGCCAGAACATGCCCTGGGCGAGCGTGAGCCAGATCCAGACGACGAGGGATGCGCAGGCGGCGCAGAGAAGGCCCATGCGGGCAGTCTGCCGAACCCTGCGGGGCATGTCGCGCATTCGGACGGGGCGGGGGCGGCGGTGGCGGCGGTGGCGGTTGCGGTCCTGCCGACCGTTGCCGGAGGGGCGGGTCGGGAGGGGCGGGGGGCCAGGGGTCGGGAGGGCGTGCGCTCGGCGCCGGAAGGGGTGGGCCGGGAGGCCGAGGGGCGGGGGCTGGGCATTCGGCGCCGGAAGGGGTGGGCCGGGGCTTCGGGGGCGGGCGGCTGGTGTGCTCCGCGTCGGAAGGGCCGGCCGGGAGTTCGGGGGCGGGGGTTCGCGGGCTCCGCGTCGGAAGGGCCGGCCGGGACCTCCGGGGGCGGGGTTTCGGTCGGCCGGGGTCGGTGGAGTGTCCGGGGGCGTCCCGTCAGTCCACTGTCCTTCCGTGTCGGTCCGGGCCGTCAAGGGCGCTCCTTCGTCGCGTCGCTTCGCGATGTCGCT